>QHUV01000263.1 GCA_003222065.1 Gemmatimonadota bacterium
CGATGCGCTCGGAGAGCGGACGCCACGTTCCGTCGACGAGAAACTTCGTCGGATGCGCGTCGTTGTCGACCTTTTCAGTGTAGAAGTCGAGGACGTCCGCGCCGGTATTGGTGAACGTCCAGGCGATGTCGCGGTTGAAGCCGATGACGATGCCGGGAAGTCCGGGAACCGTAACGCCGTACACGTCCAGCGCCCCAGGCACGGCGAGCTGCGCCTCGTACCAGATCGAAGGGAGGGTGAGCTCGAGGTGCGGATCGCCGGCGAGGAGCGCGTTCCCTTTCGCCGAGCGCCGCGGGGACACCGCCCAGTTATTGCTCGCGAAGGCACGCTCGTCGCCCTCGCCCTCGCGCAACGCCGTCGCGCTCGCCGGGAGAAAGTCGCCGAGTGCCGCGATGAGTGTTTGTGAAACATCGGTGTCGGCGGCGCCGGGCGGGGTGAGGTGGGTGAAATCGAAGCGCGGTGCCTTGCGGCCGTTCGGTTGAATCGGCTCTTGAATCGGAGAGTTCTCCGGAAAGAGCGACGCGGCGGCCGCGGCGCCGACACGCGACGCGGCCAGCGCGCGCTCGAGCTCGGGAACGATGTAGGCCAGCGTCCAACCGAGGCGGTTGAAGAGGAGTATCGAGTTCAGCGATTCCCATCTGGGAACGCTGTTTTTCCCCAGCAATCGGAACTCGAGCGGCAGCTCGTCACGCGACATCTGGTCGATGTAGGCGTTGATTCCGTCACCATAAGCGCGGACGAGCTTGGCCGCCTGCGTGGTCGAATCGAGCATCGCGAGCTTGCGCTCCGCGGACCACGGGATCGCCAATCGGCGCATCTCGCGGTCGAGAGGAAGCGCGGCCGCGCCGGCGATCTCGGTGAGCCGGCCGCTCGCGGCCATCGTCTGCAGCCAGAGCTGAAAGAGCCGGTCGCGGGCAACGACGTACCCCAAGGCGCGATACGCGTCGTCCTCGCGCGTCGCGAAGATGTGTGGCACGCCGCGCCTGTCATACCGGACCTCGACCGTCGAGCCGAGCGACGGCAGCAGGGCGCTTGCCTCGTTAGGCAGTTCCCCCGTGCGCGCCAGCGCCCAGACGCCGTGCGCGGGATCGAGAAGCGGGCCAAGCGTGGGTGCGGTGCCGATCGGTACGACCGCGAGCCCGATGAGCGCCACGAACAGGACTCCCGCGCCAATCAGGCGGCGATGCTTCACGCCGCCTCGCCGGTAAACAGCTCGGCGCCGCCCAGGTACACGCTGAACGTCGATCCCTCGCCTGGTTTGCTGGCGAGCGTCAGCGTGTAGCCGAGCGCCTCGCATAACGAGCGAGCGATGGAAAGCCCGAGGCCGGTGCCCCCATAGGCGCGGCTCGTCGTCGAATCGGCCTGCTCGAATGGCTCGAAGATCGCCCGCTGCCGGTCAGCAGGGATGCCGATGCCGGTGTCTGACACATCGATCCGGTTCGGCCGTCGCGTCGCCGGATCGACGACGAGGGAGATGACGACGTGCCCCTGATGCGTGAAGCGCAGCGCGTTCCCCGCCAAATTGATCAGGACCTGGCGGAGCAGCCGCGCGTCCGTCTCGACGGCGACGGCCGCCGTTGGAACCTCGGCGCGCAGCACTACTCCTGTCGCGCGCGGCTGACCCTCCAGCTGGTCGACGATCTCGCGGACGAGCGTGTCCAGCCGCACCGTGCCGCGCTCGATCGTCACGCGTCCCGCTTCGATCTTGGCAACGTCGAGCAGGTCATTCACGAGCTTGAGCAAATGCTCACCATTCGCCTGGATGCGATCGAGGTACGTGAGATCGTCTTTTCCGAATTGCCCGGCGCCGTTGCGGCGCAGGACACGGGCGAAACCGATCACCGAGTTCAGGGGAGTGCGTAGCTCGTGGCTCATGCGTGACAGGAAATCACTCTTCGCGCGGCTCGCCGTCTCGGCCGCGTCCCGCGCGCGCAAGATAGCCTCCTCGTAGCGCTTGCGATCAGAGACGTCGGCGACGGTGCCGAGCGTGCCGACAATAACACCATCGGCGTTGGCGAGCGGGCCGCCGGTGATCTCGAGCCAGGCCCCCGTCAGCTCGCCATTGGCGACGCGCACCTCGTATCGATCGGAGTGCCCCTGCGCCAGCTGCCTCTTGGAGGCGCCAGACGACTCGGCGACGGGGAGCATGTCGGACGCCTGACGCCCAATGAGCTCACGCTCGGTTCGCCCGGTGAGCTCCAGCGTCCGCTCATTCACGAACTGAATGCGATCATCGAGATCGGTAATGATCAGCCCTTCCTTCATCGATCGCATGATGGCGCGCAACCGCGCCTCCGATTCGCGAAGCTCGGTCTCGACGCGTTTGCGCAAAATCATCGAGCCGAGCTGTTTCGCGACGGTCGCCAGCACTTCGGCGGCCCGTTGGTCCCGACGGCCCGCGGCCGGAAGGAAGAAGCAGAGCACGGCCGTGACCTGGTGCCCGCTCATGACCGGTACGGCGACGCCGATATGGAACCCGGCGGCGACGGCGGCCTCTTGATGCGACCCCGTTAGGCTGGATCCGAGGTCCTCGACCCACGCCATCTCCCCGCGGCCCCAGACGGAGCCGGCCATCCCATCGCCGCGCTCCAACGTCAAACCTTTTCCACTCGCGAGGAGCGCCGACAGATCCGCGCCCGGCGCGGCGAAGCAGACGTCGTGCCGCACGAGTCGCGCGGCGCCGGCGTCGGGCAGCCAGGCTTCACCGTACCGCCACCGCGCCGACTCGCACATCGACCGGAGCATGATGCCTAACGCAGTATCGATGTCCTCGGCGGCGCCGGCGGCGACAGTCACCGTCTGCAGAAGCTGCAGCGCCGTCTCCTCCTGGCGCTTCTCGGTGACGTCGAGGCCGAGGCTGACCGTGCCGATGATCTCGCCTAACGGGTCACGAAGGATGTTGTTGTCCCACTCGATCAGACGGCGAGTGCCGTCCCGGCAGACGATCTCGCCCTCGAAGCGGGCCGGAATGGTGCCGCGGCGAACTTGTTTCCGGAAGTGACGCCTAACGGGCGCGTCGGTCATGGCGATGTCGAACCAATTGCGCCCGAGCAGCGTGTCGCGCGTCCAGCCGGTAGTGCTGCAGAGGCCCTCATTGCAAAATGTCACCGTGCCCTCGGGGTCGAGCGCGACGGCGACCAGGTTTGCCGTCTCGAGCGTGGCGCGCAGTCGTTGCTCCGATTCGCGCAGCGCCACCTCGATGCGTTTCCGAGCCGTGATGTCGCGACTCGCGCACACGAACCAGAGTGGCTGGCCCGTCTGCGGGTCGCGGACAGCGCGGCCGTTCGTCTCCAGCCAGACGTAGGAGCCATCGGGACGCCG
>QHUV01000264.1 GCA_003222065.1 Gemmatimonadota bacterium
CCATGCTCGGCCTGTTGAGACCGCGTCGCATGGGACGCACGCATCCTCGGTGGAATGACCTCCTTGATCTCGGCAATCGCAAGCACCGGCAGCTGCTTGATGAAGAGCAGGAACCACATGAAGAACCAGCCAAAGCTGCCGAGCAGGATGCTGTAGTCGACCCACGTCGGCGCGTATGTCGACCACTGCCACGGCTCGAACTCGTGGGAGAGCGACGGGACGACGATGACAAAGCGCTCGAACCACATACCGAGGTTGATTGTCAACGAGAGCATCCACAGCCAGGTCGTGTTGCGTCGCAGTTTCTGCGAGAAGAGCGAGAGCGGCAGCACGCAGTTGCAGATGAGCATGATCCACGCGGCCCACGCCCACTGACCGAAGACGCGATTCCAGAAGTAGTCCTGCTCGTACGCGTTGCCGCTCATCCAAGCGACCTGGAATTCCGTCAGGTACGCGAGTCCGACAACGAGCGATGTGAAGAGACACATCTTCGCCGCGGCGTCGAGGTCGTTCAGGGTCACATAGTGCTGCAACCGGAAGTACTTCCGGATCGGGATGATGATCGTGAAGACCATGCCCAAGCCGGAGAAGATCGCGCCGGCGACGAAGTAGGGCGGGAAGATCGTCGCGTGCCAACCCGGGGTGAGCGCCATCGCAAAGTCGAACGAGACGACGGAGTGCACCGACAGCACGAGCGGCGTCGACAGCGCGGCGAGGAAGAGATATGCGCGAGCGAAATGCCGCCATTCCCTGTCCGAGTTCCGCCAGCCTAACGCCATGTTCGCGTAGATCTGCCGTCGAACCGGATTCGTCTCCTTATCACGGAGCGCAGCGATATCGGGAATGAGCCCGATATAGAGGAAGGTGCTCGAGATCGTTAGGTACGTGAGAATCGCGAACACGTCCCAGACGAGCGGGCTCTTGGGATTCGGCCAGATGAGCCGCCAACTCGGATATGGAATCAGCCAGAAGAACTTCCACGGCCGGCCGAGGTGCAGAATCGGAAAGAGCCCGGCGGTCATGACGGCGAATACCGTCATCGCCTCGGCCGCGCGGTAAATGCTGGTGCGGAAACCGGCGCGGAAGAGGTAGAGAATCGCCGAGATGAGCGTACCCGCGTGACCGATACCGACCCAGAACACGAACGTGATGATGTAGACGCCCCACATGACCGGCGGGTGATAGCCGGCGGCGCCAAGGCCTTCGTAGATCTGGTACATCCACGTCGACGCGCCGATGAGAAAGCACAGAACCGCGACGCCGAGCAGCGCGAACCAACCTAACGATGGATGGAGCGTCCCGCCGATCTCTCGGTCGACCTGCTCATAGCTTCGGACAGCCGGAAGGCGTACATCGGCGCTCGCGACGTTCGGACGCTGCTCGCGATGCGGCTCATCGGGGTATGGCATCGGCGCTGGTGTGGCGGCCATGCTCTCGTCCTCAGCGCGCTACGGGCGCCGGCGCGGAAGGCGTCGGCGCGGGATGCGTGACCTTCTTCAAGTAGACCACGGCCGTATAGGTGTTGAGCTCCTCGAACACGTGATAGGCGCGCCGGTCCTGCGCCAATTTCGTCACGCTCCACTGCGGATCGGCAGCGTCACCGAAGGTGATCGCTCGCGACGGGCACGCCGAGGCGCATGCCGTAGTGAACTCGTCCGGTCCGACCTCGCGATGCTCGAGCGCCGCTCGATTCTCCGCCTCACGAATGCGCTGCACGCAGAAGGAGCACTTCTCCATCACACCCTTGCCGCGCACGGTGACATCCGGATTGAGCTGCCAATTGAGCGGCTCAGGGAACGCGTACTGCTTGCGACCCGGCTCGCCGTAGCCGAACCAATTGAAGTAACGAACCTTGTATGGGCAGTTATTCGAGCAGTAGCGCGTACCGACGCAGCGGTTGTAGACCTGAACATTGAGGCCATCTGGCGCGTGGTACGTCGCGTACACCGGGCAGACCGGCTCACATGGCGCGTTGCCGCAGTGCTGACACATCATCGGCACGAAACGCGTCTCGAACTCTTCGCCGAAACGGCCGTCGTCAGCGCCCTCGAAGTAGCGCTCGAGCCGGATCCACGCCATCTCCCGGCCACGCGTGATGTTAAACCCAGCAACCGCCGTCGCGAACACGGTCGCGTTCTGCCACGGTGCGCCGACGGTCGGGATGTTGTTCTCCGCGTAACAAGCGGTAACGCACGCGGAGCAACCAGTGCAGCGAGCAAGATCGACGGCCATCGCCCAACGCCGGGACGCCATGTGCGTCGGATGATTCGGATCGTAGAGACCCTTGTTCTTCCCCTGATCGGGCTCCGAGGGCGCGCCAAGGACGCCCTGCGCATCGGCGGCAACCGGTGACCGCATGCCCGGAAGAAATGCATGGCTCGCGTCTCCGGCAGGACGCGCCTCGGCTTCCCCGCCCTCGCGGCGGCCGCGCGAGAGATCGGCGGCGCTGACGGCCTGCGCGATGCCTCGGCCGTGCTGACGCGCTGAGCCTTCCGTGCTCGCGATTCTTACCTCGTCGCCGAGGCGCGAAATGGTGGCGCGGGCGCCGGTGAGCGTGGTCGCGCCGGCGGCATTCGTGCCGGTGCCGAGCAAATCGAGCGCATTGATGCCGAGATCGCGTGCATAACGACCATAGCCCCACTGAATCAGCGGACGGTTCGTCGACTTCGGATCGAACATGGGGAGCGACACGGCCGCGCGGTGTCCGTAGCCCGCCGCGATGGCGATGACATCGGGCCTAACGCCGAGGTAGGGCACGGCGGGCGCGCGCACGGTGGCGTTGCCGACGCGCACTTCGACGATATCGCCGCGGTCGATGCCGAGCCGTGTCGCCGTCTCCGGGTGCAGCTCGACCCAAGAGCCCCACGTGACCTTCGTGACGGGATCGGGGAGCTCGATGAGCCAGGGCTTATTCGTGCCGCGGCCGAATCCGAGCGTCGGCGATGGGTAGACAATGAGCGTGTAATCACCCCGCGACGCTTCGATCGCCGCGGCGCGCCGGGGGGCAGCCGCCGCCGCGACGGCTCGGGCAGGAATGGAGCCTGACGAGACGCCGCGCGCGAGCGCCGCCGTGAACGCCGCCTCGCCGCCGGGGAACCGGCCAATCAGCCACGAACGATAGTCCTTCACCGTTAGGCGACCGGCCGCTCCTTGATCTTTCTTGGCGAGAGCGAGCAGTACGTCGGCGGTCGCCCGCGTATTCGCGAAGACCGGATCCATCGTCGGCTGCTGCAGGCTCACCGTGCCGCGCAGCGGCTGCGCATCACCCCATGACTCGAGGGCGTGCACATCCGGCAAGATGACGTCGCACAACTCTGTCGTCTCGTCGGGATAGCTCGAGAAGCTGACCTTGAACGGAACCTTGGCGAACGCTTCGGCGAAGTTGAGTGACTTCGGAAGACCAAAGGCCGGGTTCACGCCGCGGACGAAGGCAATGGGGACCTGACCACCGCGCATGCGCTCGATAGCGTCGACGAGATCGCCGACGCCTGAGATGCCGTCGAAGGCCGTGAGGGGCTCGGCGCTCCGGATCGTCGTGCCAACATTGCCAAGCGACTGATTGAGCGCGGCGACGGCGCTCGCCACGTCGACGGCGTTGTCCGTCGTGACACCCGACAGGACGAGGCTAGGTTTGGCAGCGACGAGCTCCGTGCGAAGTTGCTCGAGCACCGCCGGGTCGACGCCGCTTTGCTGGCGCGCCGGCACGGTGCCACGTCCGGCGAGAAAGTTCACGATCGCGAGCTCGGCACCAGGCGCGCAGGGGATCCACTGGTCCGCGTTCAGCCCCGTGAGCGAGCGGCGCGGACCGATGTACACGAAGCGTGGCGCGGTCTCGAGCTTGGCGCGGGCGTCGGCGAAGTCGAGCTGCTGCGGCACCGAAGCGCCCCAGCCCTCGAGAAAATCGGCGCCGATCGAAACAATGAGCTTCGCGTCGGCGAAGCTCATACGCGGCCACGCGACGCCGTAGGCGCGACGATTCGCCTCGATCGCGGCATGATCGGC
>QHUV01000265.1 GCA_003222065.1 Gemmatimonadota bacterium
CGAGCGCCCCAAGGCCGGACGCGGTCATGAGAAAGCCGAGGGTATGCGGTCCGCCGTGAAGCCGAACTGATGCGATGGCGGGCATGAGCACCGTGTACGGCATCCCCATCGTGGCGACCAGTGCGAGCAAGAGCAACGACTCGCGCATCGGCGTCGATCGAGAGACGTACCTGAAGCCGGCGCGAAGCTCATCGAGAACGCTACCGACAGTTTGCGGCCGTGGCTTCCGCGCCACGCGCATCGCTAGCAGGGAGGCGATCACGGCAAGGTAGGACACTGCGTCGAGCATGAAGCACCACCCTTCGCCGACAGCGGCGATGACGACACCTCCAATAGAAGGCCCGATGATCCGGCTGCCATTCACCATCGTCGAGTTGAGGGCGATTGCGTTCGGTAGGTCGGCGCGATCTTCGATCATGTCAACGATGAACGACTGACGCGCGGGCGTATCGAAGGCGTTGATGATGCCTTGGACGACTTGGAGGCCGAGGATCTCGCCGACGGTAATGATCTTGGGCAGTGCCAACAACGCGAGTGCGAGCGATTGCAGCATCGACAGCACCTGCGTGATCAGGAGGATCCGGTGCCGATTGTGTCTGTCGACGAGAACCCCCGCGACGGGCGAGAGGAGCAACGTTGGTATCTGACCGCAGAAACCGACGATTCCAAGAAGCAGTGCCGATCCCGTGAGTCGGTAGACCAACCAGCTCGTCGCGACGCGCGTGATCCACGTGCCGATGAGCGATACGCTCTGTCCGCCGAAGAAGAGACGATAGTTTCGGTGCCGCAGCGCACGAAGCAGCCGCGGGCCTTGCTCATCGGGCATGGCATTGATAGAGGGATGACGGCGTTCGTCGAGCAAGTCTGGCGCCGCGCTCTGGCGCGCCTGCGGCTTCCACGCCGGAGTTCAGCGCGCTCGTCCCGAGTCGGCGGTCGTGATGTGCCGTGACTCCGGCGCCGGCGCGCGCATCCATCGCGCCTAGTTAGGCAGCGTCGTCGTGCTCGATGCTGGCGTTCGTCTTCCCATCGCCCGACTCCTCGGTGGCCGCCTTGAGCGGCTCCGTTTTCGCGCGCGGTCCAAGGAGCTCGATCACGGCCATCTCGTCGCGGCGCAGCGCTGCCCGGCCGCCGGTCGTCCGCAACTGACGCGTGCCGACTGGCGGCGGCGGTGGAATCGTTATGCCCTCGAGATAGAGCTCGAGGATCACCGGATGAACGTAGTACTTCCGGCACACCGCGCGCGTGTTGCCTAACCGCTTCGACACCTGATCGATCGCGGCGATGATCTTCGCCTTCGCCTGCTTCGCGGACTTGAACTTCCCGAGATCGCGCAGCGCGGCGGCGGCGAGCGTTGTTCCAGCCCATGTGCGGAAATCCTTCGCCGTCACCTGCCGGCCGGTGATCCGCCGCAAATACTCATTGATGTCGCCCGCATCCACGGATTGTCGGCGGCCATCATCGTCCAGATACTGAAAGAGCTCCTGACCGGGGCAGACCACCGTTGCCAGGACCTTGTCGCGCGCCAGCTCGGGAAGGTTGATGTCACGCTCCACACGCTCGCGGATGAGCGGCAGGATCTCGCTGAACGCCATCATGCGGCCGAACTTCGTCTCGTCACGAACGGCGCGATACTTAGGGTGATACCGATACTGCTTCCGCCCCCGCGCGTCTCGCGCCGTGACCTGCAAGTGTCCGGCGGGATTAGGGCAGATCCAGACTTCAGTCCACCGTGGCGGAATGACCAGCTTCCGAATGCGGTCCAACTCCGCCCTGTCCTGGACGACAGCGCCGTCGGCTCCGACGTAGACAAAGCCGCGGCCGCGACGCTGTCGACGGATGCCTGGGGCTGCGTCCGTCACGTAGCGAAGGCCAGCTGCTTCCGCGGATTCGACGTGCTCGTCGGAGGGAATCATGTCGCGTTCAAATGGCCCGGCGCGGCTTTGCGTCGCCGCCCTCGGGTGTTGTATCCGGCTATCTGACGTTCGAGGGTCGCTGGAAGGCACGCCGCGCCGAATTGACATGAGCGCGGCGCCGGAGTTGCTCCTAGTTTTGTTTCACCATCATGACGCAACTCAACGACATCGACGCCCATCAAGCCGAAGCGACGCCCTTCGAGACACTCGGCCTTGACGCGCCGCTCATTTCAGCGCTCACGGCTCTGGGCTACGAAGAACCCACGCCTATTCAGCGCGAGGCAATCCCACCCCTGCTCCAGGGTCGGGACTTGCTCGGCCAGGCAGCGACAGGGACGGGCAAGACGGCCGCCTTTGCATTGCCATTGCTCCAACGAATAAGTCGTCGTACGGCCGACGAAACGTCGGCTGTCCGAGCGCTCATCCTTGTACCGACGCGCGAGCTCGCCATGCAAGTTGCCGAAGCGGTGCACCGCTACGGTAAGGGACTCGCGACACGTGTTCTTCCCGTCTACGGCGGACAATCGATCCAACAACAGTTGCGTGCGTTGCGCCGCGGCGTCGGCGAAAAGCATCTCAAGAATCCCGTGCGCGTCCGCATCGCGCGCGAGTCCGTTACGCCGGGAAGCGCGCCTCGCGTTAGGCAAGTGGCGTACGTCGTGCCGCGGCAGTACAAGCTGCCCGCGCTCGGCCGCGTTTTGGACATGGAGAGTCCGACGTCGGCGATCGTGTTCTGCCGCACGCGCACAGAAGTCGACGAGCTGTCCGAGACGCTCATTGGGCGCGGCTACCGGGCCGAGGCGCTGCATGGCGGCCTCTCTCAGGAACAACGAGATCGCGTCATGCAGCGCTTCCGCGATGGCACGACCGAGCTGCTCATCGCGACGGATGTCGCGGCGCGGGGCCTCGACATCGAACACCTATCGCACGTCATCAACTACGACGTGCCGTCGGCCGCCGACGCGTACGTGCATCGCATCGGCCGCACCGGCCGTGCCGGCCGCGAAGGCGTCGCCATCACTCTCGCCGAACCGCGCGAGCACCGCTTGCTCCGCAACATCGAGCAGCTCACCAAGCAGCGCATCGCCGTCGAGCCGTTGCCGACGATGATCGACCTCCGCACCCGTCGGCTCGAGCTGACACAGGCCGCCTTACGAGAGACGCTGGTTCGCGGAGACCTCGAAGGCTTCCGTGTCGTCGTCGAGACACTTGCCGAGGAGTTCGACGTCGTTGATGTCGCAACCGCGGCGGTGAAGCTGGCGCACGAGTCGTCGAACGCGTCTGGTGGCGACGAAGAGGAGATTCCTGCCGGCAACATCCCAAAGGAGCGCGACCGCAAGGCAGGAGACCGCGGCGCTCGTGAGCGCCGGCCGCGACGTGGGAAGCGCCAGGAGCGCCGCGACGAAACGGACGTCACGAGGTTGTACGTGGCACTCGGACGACGAGCCGGCGTGCGGCCGGCCGATCTGGTCGGCGCCATCGCCAATGAAGCCGGTATCGATGCCCGCGCCGTCGGCTCGATCGAGATTGCCGATCGATTCTCCATCGTCGAAGTGCCTGACGAGGCGGCGGACGATATCATCGGTGCGCTGCGCAGCACGACGATTCGCGGCCGTCGCGTGATGGTGCGCAGAGATCGGGAGGACTGGTAGGCGCTGGTCTCTGCTACTCCAAGGCGATGTGTCCGCGATGGATGGACACGATGGCTGCTTACCGGAGGGATGTACAGACCGCAGTGACGGACGGGCGTCGTGACCGTCCTCTCACAAATGCCCTCGCAGCGGAACGAAACCAGCTTGAAGACGCGCCCTGCTGGCGCGGAACGGCTGCGGGCCGGCGCGGAGCGCGCTCACGGACTCGATGGTGCGCTCGCGGCGGCACTCGAGCGCGTCGCGCGCATTGCCGCGACGAGCCTGCGAGTACCCTCGGCCGCGGTGGTTCTTCTGGGTCAGGATCGGCGATGCTTCGCCGGTGGCGACGAGACCCATCCCTGGTTGTCGCGTGACCCCGGTGCGCTGTTCCGAATCGGGCTTGCGAACCGTGTGCTCGAGTCGGATCAACCGCTCGCCCTTACCGACGCCCGAACCGGCGTGGCCGATGACGGTGCGGACACGGTTGATTCGTTAGGCATCGGAGGATTCCTCGGCATCCGTGTCGCTGGCACCTCCGGCGAGCCCATCGCCTTGGTCGTTGCCATCGATGCCGCACCGCGCAATTGGAACCGTGATGAGATAGAGCACTTCACCGAAATCGCCGCGTCGGCAGTCAGCGAGATCGAGCTGCAGCGTCGAACCGTCGAAGCGGAGCGGATCGAGCGTCAACTTCGTTACGACGCCTTGCACGATGGGCTGACCGGACTGCCCAATAGGACGTGTTTCGTCGAGCGATTGCGTCACGCCGGTGAGCGGGCGCGCCGGCACGCGGAAGACTCCTTTGCCGTGCTCTTCGTCGATCTCGATCACTTCAAGGTCGTGAATGACTCGTTCGGACACCTCGCCGGTGACGAGCTCCTCGTCGAAGTAGGACGGCGGCTGTCAGGGTGTCTGCGCTCGGTAGATACACTGGCCCGGTTGGGCGGTGACGAATTCGCGCTCCTCCTCGAAGAGGTGCACGAGCCAAGCGACGCCGCCCGCGTTGCCGAGCGATTGCAGAGCGCGTTGCGTTCGCCGATGACGATTCGCGACTCGGAGGTCTTTACTTCGGCGAGCATCGGTATCGCAATGTCGGGGCGCGCCGATGACGCGCCACAGCATCTCCTGCGGAGCGCCGATCTCGCGATGTATCGCGCGAAGGAACACGGTCGCAGCCGATTCGAAGTATTCGACCCAGCGATGCACACGGCCGCGATGGAGCGCTTGCGAATGGAGATGGATCTGCGCCGCGCCATCGAACGGAATCAACTGCTCTTGCACTATCAGCCTGTCGTTTCGCTATCGACGGGTGGCGTCGTGGCTGTGGAGGCTCTCATTCGATGGCAGCATCCGGATCGCGGCCTGATTCCCCCCCTCGAGTTCATTCCGATTGCTGAGCGGACGGGCCTCATCGGCGACATCGGGTACTGGGTCCTCTCTCGCGCGTGCGAGCAGCTCAAGTCATGGGAGCGCGATTTCGGCTACGCCGCGCCACAATCTGTCTGGATCAACGTCTCACCGAAACAGTTTGCCCAGCGCGATCTCGCCGACCAGGTAAGCGAGCTTTTCACGTCGCTCAGCTTCGAGCCGCGGCGCATCAAGTTCGAGATTACCGAAAGCATCATGCTCGAGGACATCGAGCTCGCCATGCGCACGCTCGGTGAGTTACGACGGCTCGGCGTGCAGGTGTTCATGGACGATTTCGGGACGGGCTACTCCTCGCTCACCTATCTTGGCCGTCTTCCGCTCGATGGCATCAAGGTCGACCGGAGCTTCGTGAGTCAGATGGGCACCGACATCCGCCAGGCGCAGCTCGTCGGGACCATCATTACCCTCATTCGGAACCTGGGGCTGGAGCCGATCGCCGAGGGTGTAGAGACGGATCAGCAGGCGAGACTCCTGAGGGAAATGGGATGCGCGTTCGCTCAGGGATTTGTCTTTAGTCGGCCCGTACCGCCCCGCGAGATCGACGAACTCCTTCGCAACTCCGCCGGCCGCTGAGCAAGTCTTAACGCGCGGTCGGGGAACGTTCTCGCGTGCCTCCTGATTCGAGAGGCGAGCTCTCGCTTACTCTCGGAGGACATCCATGCGGCTCGCCGCTCGAACGATGCTGCTCCTGCTGATTGCCGCGGCAGGATGTGGCGGATCCAGTACTGCCCCATCCAGTAACAACAACAATCCCCCTCCCACCACCAATCCAACGCCCACACCGACGAACACCACAAGCATCAGCATCGGCAACAACTTCTTCGATCCAGCGGCGACGACGGTTCCCGTGGGCTCGAAGATTACATGGACATGGAACACGTGCGGTGGCGACGGCTACGGTGGCCAGGTGTGTGGCTCGCATAGCGTCATGTTCGACGACGGTACCGCCTCGGGCTCGCAATCGGAGGGAACCTGGTCCCGCACGTTTGCAGCCGCCGGGACGTACAAGTATCACTGTTTGGTGCACGGCTCGTCGATGTCAGGCACCATCGTCGTCCAGTAGAGCTAACGACTTGTCGAATCGCGCCGCGCGTCCACGATGAGGTGGCCCGCGGCATCGACGCGAAAGCGCGCGCGCCGGCCGTCGGTGACGAAGACGTCATAACAGCCGGCGCGCAGCGGCTCCGGTCCCGAGCGGACCACATAACCCGGAGGCGCGTGGCCGTATTCGATACGCGAAGGCGCGCTCAGTGAGCCGTCCGCGGCGAGCTGCCAAACAGCCGTGTCATCCCCGCACCGCACGACTGACAGTCCATAGATTGTCCCACTCGGCTGATGACCCGTGGTGTCGGTGAGAACGAAAACCGGGGTTAGAGGCGTCGTTCCAGGCTCGACGCGCACCCGATTCACTACCGCTTCACAGGCGGCAATACTGAAGGCGAGCGCTAACAGCGCTATCGCGCGCAAACTCGAGGGCCCGGTGACGTGACTCACAGCATTCGCAAGGCGATGCACACACCATGTGCGCTCGCTGTGGAAAACTGGATAAGCTCCACGCGTTCGGTCTCGCTGAATGTCAATTGGGTAGCGGTCGTGCCATGGGCACGCTGAATGCACAGTAGTTGGGTGCCGCGCGATGCAACGTAGCGCAGTAGGTGGGGGCGCGGCGAGGGAATGTGGGGCAGATCGAGTGAGGGAGGGGCTAGTGCTCCTCCCCACTCCACTTTCGGCCGATGCCGGCCTCAGCGGCGAGCCGTATGTATGGAAATCGCTAGGCGAGGAGCCGATCGGTGCAAGACTTGGATGAGCGGGCTTTGGTCGACCGCGTCATGGTCGAGTGGTGGGATTCCGCCGCTCATGCACTTCCGTGGGCGGCGATGGCGCTCGACGACCGATTCGGGGAATTGCGTCGATTGGCGGCGGCACTGGTCTCGGCGGCAGTGGTCACGGGCGGGCACTCGCGCGATCCTCAGGAGTCCGGAGCCCGAAACGGTGTGATCGCAGCGGCCATCGACCACGGAAGGTACCGGGGGCACCAAGGTGGGACGTGGGAGCTGCTGCTCTTCGAGCTCACCTTCCTGAACTCGGCGCCTAACGAAATCGGCGCCCACCGGGCGCCGCCTGCGATTCGCAATCTGGGTCACGTTTTGCTAGTCCGTCGCGGCCAGGGACGGTGACGGCGTCGCGGCGACGCTGACGTCGATTGGCAGTCTGTGCCCGTTACGCTCCTCGACACGGTCGAGCAGGCCCTGCCAGACGGCGGCAAAGGCGTGACCGACGTCCGTCGGCGCCTTCCCGGGCGCGAATTCCGCCGTATTTCCCGCCACCCAAAATGGCGGTTCACCGCTGACGTTTAGCGAATCATAAACGCTCTTCACGTCCTCGTAGATGAGCGCGGCGTTCGCCGTGTGCGCGTAAAACCCTGGACGGTACCGCCCGTCGGCGAGGACGTGCGCCGCCCACTCCGTATAGTACTGCCGCATCGCCGTTGGCACGGTGTTCATGTGCTCAACATCGAGAAAGACGACCGTGCCGCGCGGAAATCCTTCCGCTTCAGTGCGGGCGATGGCGTCATCGGCCTCGGCGCCCCCGCGCGCGGCGCTGACGAACTGTGTCGAGCAACTCGAATTCGGCTCGGCGCGCGGCTGGACGATCACCTTCACGGGTACGCGCTTGGTCGCGTAGCCGACGATTCTGCGGCCCTGACGAACCTTTACCTGCCTAACGCGCCGCTTCACGAATTTCGTGACTACCTCGGCTTTGCCGGGAGTCTTACCCCAGGTTTGCTGGCCGACGTAGACGACGGCAACGCCCCACCCCATCCGCGACAGTTGCTCGCGCTTACCGGCCCAGCTCGCGTCGCGATGACAGGGCGTCGAAGGCAGATAGTAGCCGACCCACTCGAAGGAACCGTCGTCGCGCCACGCCTGCATCGCGTCGTCGCCCGGATACTTGCTCGTATCGAATCCAAGGTGGCGGCCCGCGCTGGCGGCCTCGAGATTCTCCGCGAGCATCTCGATGCCAGACGATGCGTAATTGAGCGGATTCGACGGACCACCGAACGCGGAACCGTCGCGGCCGCCGAGGCCAACGATAACGCCACCGGCAAGCACGAGTGTCAGAACGTCGCGTAACTTCACCACCTGCCCTCCGGATGCGCTCGTTCGCGACGCCCACTCGGAAGGGGCGTCTCTCACCCTACCCAGCATGAGGTCATGAGTTCCACTACCGATGATCGGCGAGCGTCACCGATGAGACGGCTCATTGTCGGGCTCGCGATACTCGTTATACCACCAGCTCTGCGCGCGCAGGCGCGTGTCGAGTGGCCGACGTACGGTGGTGACGCTGGCGCCACCAAATACTCGCCGCTCACCGACGTGAATCGGCGCAACGTTAGGCGCCTAACGATGGCGTGGCGCTGGGCCGTCGCCGAGCAGCCGATTCGCCAGACGGACAGCACCAAGGCGGCCAGGCCGGGGAACTTTCAGACGACGCCGCTCATGATCGGCGACACGCTCTTTTTCAGCACGCCCTACAATCGCGTCGTCGCCATGGACGCCAGTACAGGTCGGCCATACTGGATCTACGACCCGCGGGCGTACGCCTTTGGGCAGCCGTCCAACGGGACAGGCTTCGTACACCGTGGGGTGGCAACGTGGTCGGATGGAAAAGAACGGCGCGTGTTCATGAACAGCCGCTGGCGATTGATCGCCATCGACGCGGCGAGCGGAAAGTTGGTCCGGACCTTCGGCGACACTGGCGCCGTCGATCTCACGGCCCAGCTGCGGCGCCCGGTGAACAAGCTGCATTACACCAACACCTCGCCGCCGGTGGTCTGGGGAGACCTCGTCATCGTCGGCAATGGCGTCGGCGACCGGCTCGTGTATCACGACGATCCGCCGGGGGACGTTCAGGCGTTCGACGTGCGGAGCGGGAAACGCGTTTGGGACTTCGATCCAATTCCACAGCCAGGCGAATTCGGCAACGAGAGTTGGGAAGACAGCTCGTGGAAGCACACCGGCCATACGAATGTGTGGGCGCCGTTCAGCGTCGACAGTGCGCGCGGGTTGGTGTATTTGCCACTGAGTACGCCGAGCAACGACTGGTACGGCGGAGCGCGAAAAGGCGACAACCTCTTCGCCGAATCCATCGTATGTCTCGACGCGCGCACGGGCGCCCGAAAGTGGCATTTCCAAACGGTGCATCACGGCCTGTGGGACTACGATATTCCAGCGCCGCCGGTGCTCGGCACCGTGAGCGTGAATGGCCGTCTCACCGACATCGTTGCCGTCCCGACGAAGATGGGCTTCCTCTTCGTGTTCGACCGCGTCCGGGGGAAACCCATCTGGCCGATCGTCGAACGCCCGGTTCCCGCGAGCGACGTGGAGAATGAGCGCGCGGCAAAGACGCAACCGTACCCGACAAGGCCGGCCCCATTCGCTCAGCAGGGATTCACCGCCGCCGACGTCATCGACCTCACGCCTCAGCT
>QHUV01000266.1 GCA_003222065.1 Gemmatimonadota bacterium
CCGCTCACGGGCATACCGAATTTCGGGTACGATTACATCTTGCAAAACGTCGCTGTTTCGCCAAGGGCGGCGTTGTGGCTCTTCGGGGCATTCTTCATGGCGTTCGCGGTGAAGGTCCCGATGTTCCCCTTCCACACCTGGCTGCCGCTCGCACATGTCGAGGCACCGACCGCGGGATCGGTCGTGCTCGCGAGCATCATGCTGAAGCTGGGGACGTTCGGCTTTCTGCGATTGGCCGTCCCGCTATTCCCCTCGGCGGCCCTCAACGGCACGGTGCGGTCCATCATTCTCGGCCTCGCCGTGATCGGCATCGTCTACGGCGCGCTTGTGTCGATGGTGCAGCCCGACTTCAAGAAGCTCGTCGCCTATTCGTCGGTGAGCCACCTTGGATTCGTGATGCTTGGCATCTTCGCGCTTACCGTGCAGAGCGTGCAAGGCGCGCTCATGGTGATGATCAATCACGGCATCTCGACGGGCGCGCTGTTCCTCTTGATCGGAATGATTTACGAGCGACGTCACTCCCGGCTCATCGACGCGTACGGCGGCATCGCTCGCGTCGTGCCGATGTTCGCCGCCATCCTGACGTTCGTCTCGCTCAGCAGCATTGGCCTCCCCGGCACGAATGGTTTCATCGGTGAATTCCTTGTGCTCATTGGCTCGTTCAAAACGGTGCCTATTTACACTGTGATCGCGACGACCGCCGTCATCTTCGCCGCCGCTTATCTGCTGTGGGCGATTCAGCGGATTCTCTTCAACCCGCTCGACAAGCCCGAGAACGAACACGTTGCGGATCTCAACCGACGTGAGCTGCTGACGATGGTGCCCCTCGTTGCGGCGATCATATGGTTAGGCGTGTATCCCGCGCCGGTCTTGCGACGCATGCAACTGTCCGCCGAGCGGTTCGTCAACGTCGTCCAAGGCCGCGTCTCGACGCCGATCGCGAGTGCGCGAGAGAGCGGCCGATGAGTTTTGGCATTCCGCCTGTGCTCGACCTCGCGCAGCCGTTGCAACTCACGGCGGCGTTGATTCCCGATCTCGTACTGATGGGCGGAGCGATGCTCCTCGTCATCGCCGCCGCGTGGCGGCCCGATAGCCGTTCGCATCAGCGCGCGATCGGATGGGCGAGCCTGATTGTCACCCTCCTCACGCTCGCCGCGGTGATCTATTTCCTCATCGGCGGCTATGGAGCGGGACCGGGACCAATCGCCGTCGACAACTATCGCTGGATGGTGGACATCGTGATCCTGCTCGGCACGATGCTCACGATCATGCTCGCGATCGACGATAACGACCGCGAGCAGATTACCGCTCCCGAGACGCACGTCCTCGTCCTGCTCGCCTCGTCAGGCATGATGCTGCTCGCCGCGGCGCGCGATCTCATGATCGTCTTTCTCGGCATCGAGCTGATGTCGATCTCGGTTTACGCGCTGGCGGGCATCAATCGACGCAGCATTCGGTCTGCCGAAGGGGCGCTCAAGTACTTCCTACTAGGCGCGTTTTCGACGGCCTTCCTGCTGTATGGCATCGCGCTGGTGTATGGAGCAACGGGCGCGACAAATCTCCAAACGATCGGTGAACGCGCATTGACCGAGGGCGGAGCCGTCGCCAGCGGTCCGCTGTTCTTGATCGGGATTGCGCTGCTGCTCGTCGGATTCGGTTTCAAAGTTGCTACTGTACCGTTTCACATGTGGGCACCGGATGTCTACGACGGCGCGCCGTCGCCCGTCACGGCATACATGGCCGCCACCGTTAAGACGGCCGCCTTCGCGGCCTTCTTGAGGTCTTGGCTGGAGGCGTTTCCGGCCGCATTCAATGCGTGGCACCCTGCCGTCGTTGGAATCGCCGTCGCCACTATGGTATTAGGCAACGCGATTGGACTCCGGCAGCAAAACATCAAGCGGATGCTCGCGTACTCGAGCATCGGCCACGCGGGATATCTTCTCGTCGCGCTTGCCGCTGGCACGACTCAGGGGGCGTCGGCGCTCATTTTCTATTTGCTCATCTACACGTTGGCGACCTTTGGCTGCTTTGCGGTCGTCGCGTCGCTCACCCGCCGGGGCTCGGCCACCGTAGTGCTCGACGAGCTGGCCGGCTTGTGGAGCGTGCGCCCGTGGACGGCGTTCGCGATGGCGGTGTTAATGTTTGCCCTCCTCGGATTTCCCATTGCCGGCGGCGCGGGCTTCTTCGCGAAGTGGTACGTCATCCAGGCCGCGCTGCAGTCGTCGGCGCCGCAGACGCTGCTCGTCGTCGTGCTCGTACTCACGACCGTCGTTTCCGCGGGATACTATCTGTACGTGATTAGGGTGATGTTCATGAAGCCGCGCATCGAGGGTTTGGGCGTTCCCGAACCACCAGGCGGCTTGACGCGGTTTGTCCTGGCGGCGACGGTAGTACTGTTGCTCGTGCTCGGCATCGTTCCGGATTACGTCGTGCGTCTCACTTGGGCCGGTCGGCCGCAGCTCGCTACGTCGTCTGCCCTGACGGATCGCCTCTATCCCACGCCAATCGCTAGTCCGATGCGGACACGCTAGGTTGGCATTTGCCGCTCCGGCGGCGTCAGCAGTTTATCGAATTCTCAACTCGACACCCGCATGGCCGTCGCCGCAGGAATCTTCCGACAATACGACATTCGTGGCATCGTTGGCCGCGATCTGACCCCGGATGCCGCGCGCGCGATCGGCGGCGCATATGCGGCCTACCTTCGACAACATCGGGTTGGCGGAGGCGAGCGGCTAGGCACGGTCTCCGTCGGCCGCGACAATCGGCCGAGCGGGCCAGAGCTCCGTGACGCGCTGGTCGACGGTCTCACGCGCGCCGGCGCGGACGTCGTCGACATCGGCGTTGTCCCGACGCCGCTGAATTACTGGAGTCTTCATCATCTCGATGTCATCGGCGGCATTCAGATCACGGGTTCCCACAATCCGCCGGAATACAATGGCTTCAAACTCTCCGTCGGCAAGGGCTCGATGCACGGCGCCGAGATCCAGCGCCTCTACGAGATCATCCGCGGCGGCAACATCCCGACCGGGAAGGGAACTACTCGATCTGAGAGTGTGATCGATCGTTACATCGACGATGTTGTGCGACGTATAGGCAAGCTCTCTCGGCGCATCAAGGCGGTGTACGATTGCGGCAATGGCGCCGGCGCGGTCGTCGCGCCAGCGCTGTTCGACAAGCTTGGCCTAACGGGCCGAGGATTGTTTTGCGAGAGCGACGGGACCTTCCCGAATCATCATCCGGATCCCACGGTACCGGAGAATCTCGAGGATCTCATCACTGCCGTGAAAAAAGACGGCGCGGAGATCGGGATCGCCTTCGATGGCGACGCGGATCGCATCGGCGTCGTCGATGAGACAGGTGAGATCGTGTGGGGTGATCGAATTCTCATTATCTATGCCCGTGACGTCCTCGCGCGGACTGGCGCGGGCCAGCCGATCATCTTCGACGTGAAGTCGTCGCAAGCGCTCCCCGATGCCATTGAACGCGCCGGTGGCAAGCCGATCATGTGGAAGACGGGACATTCCCTCATCAAGGACAAGATGAAGGAGACGCATGCGCCGGTCGCCGGTGAGATGTCGGGCCACATGTTCTTTAGCGAGGGTTTCTACGGCCACGACGACGCGCTGTACGGCGCCGCGCGCCTGCTGCGCATCCTCGCCGATTCGGGAAAGACGGTGCGCCAACTGCTCAGCGATGTCCCGAATTTCGTGTCCACGCCGGAGATTCGCGTCGAGGTACCGGAAGAGCGCAAGTTCGGTATCGTCGACAAGGCGGTCGAGCATTTCCGCTCGCAGCACGACGTCATCGACGTCGACGGCGTGCGCGTGCTCTTTGGCGACGGGTGGGGCTTGATCCGCGCTTCCAACACGCAGCCCGTTCTCGTCGCGCGGTACGAGGCGTCGTCGCCGCAACGGCTGGCGGCGATCCAAGGCGAGATGGAGGGGTGGCTGCGGTCACAGGGCGTGCGCGTGTGACGACCGGCTGATGCCGAAGCGGCGATGGGTTCTCCTGGCACTTGCCGGCGCCGCGATCCTTCTCCTCGCGGCGCGCGCCGTTGCCCAGATTTACGTCGACTACGAGTGGTTCGAGGCCGCCGGCGCGCTCGACGTGTGGCGCGCACGCACCTGGTCCGCCCTCGTTATGCGCTTGCTCTCCGGACTCGCCGCCG
>QHUV01000267.1 GCA_003222065.1 Gemmatimonadota bacterium
CGACGTGCCGACAGTCCTCATCGCGCGCACGGATGCGCACAGCGCCAAGCTACTCACGAGCGACGTCGATCCACGGGATCGCGCGTTTTGCGTCGGCGACCGCACCCCTGAGGGATTCTTCCGTCTGCGAGGTGAGCTCGACTGCGCCATTGCCCGCGCCATAGCGTACGCGCCGTACGCCGATTTGCTCTGGTGTGAGACGTCGACGCCCGACCTGGCCGAGGCGCGGCAGTTCGCGGAGGCAGTGCACGAGGTCGCACCCGACAAGATGCTCGCCTACAACTGCTCGCCGTCCTTCAACTGGCGGAAGCACCTTGACGCATCGACGATCGCCAGGTTCCAGCGCGAGCTCGGCGCGATGGGTTACAAGTTCCAATTCGTGACGCTCGCCGGCTTCCACGCGCTGAACTACGGCATGTTCGACCTGGCACGCGGCTATCGCGATCGCGGCATGGCGGCGTACGCCGAATTACAGAATTCTGAATTCGCCGCGGAGGCCGACGGCTACACGGCGACGCGCCATCAACGTGAAGTCGGCACGGGGTACTTCGATGTCGTGTCGGAGATCGTGTCGGGTGGAACCAGCTCGACGCTCGCCCTCGGTGAATCGACGTGTCCGGGCTCGTAGGGCATGGAATCGTGAGCGCGCACGGAGCGGATCCGTGAAATCTGTTTGAATCCGGGAAATCCGTGATGAGCTGTTGTCGCTCTTTCGTCCGCGTCTGTCCGTGCAGTTGTCCATGCCTGTCCGGAGGAGCCAAGTGACGAGGGATTCGTCCGCGCTGACGCTGTAACAGCCCGAGCCCGAGGACCCGATGCCCGGGAGCTCAGCGTTGCAGCCGTCTCTCCGCGGGATACGGGAACGTATCGACAAGTTCGCCGGCGCGCACTCGATCCTGAACCGATCGCCACCATTCCGCCTCGAGTAGCTCCCCGTGCGCGGCGAGGAACGATTCGCGAAGTGGGCCGTTCGGGACCATGAACGGCGCGAATTCCTCGGGAAACACATCATGCTCGGCCACCGAGAACCAGGGCTCCGCCGCCAGCTCGTCGTCCGCCGAGCGCGGGGGAGGGAACCGGCGAAAGCGGCAGTCCGTTAGCGGCGCCAGCTCGTCGTAATCGTAGAAGATCACCCGGCCGTGACGGCTGACTCCAAAGTTCTTCAACAGGAGATCGCCGGTGAAAATATTTGCCGCGGCGAGATCCTTGATCGATTGACCGTAGTCGATGATCGCCGCCTCGGCGGCGGCGGCATCCGCCTCGCGCAGATAGAGGTTGAGCGGCCTAACGCGACGCTCGGTGTAGACATGCTCGAGGATCACCTCGTCGCCGTCGATTCGCACGGCGCTCGGCGCGACGTGGAGTAGCTCGCCGAGCAGCGCGTCCGAAAAACATTGCCTGGGGAAGGCAAGCCCCTGAAAGAGCTGCGCATCCGCGAGACGGCCGACGCGGTCGCGCAGAAAGACGCGACGATATTGCTCCATCACGCGCCGTCGTGTCGTGCGCTTCGGAGCCCCGATGCGGTCTTTGATGATCTTGAGGACGATGTTGAGCGACGGCAACGTGAAGACGGCCATCACCAGCCCTTTCACTCCCGGCGCGTCCTCGAAGCGAGCGCCGGGAATCGTTAGGTGATGGCCGAGGGTGCGATATAGCTCGGTCTTGCCATGTTTATTGTAGCCGATCGACGTGTACAGTTCGTCGATTCGTTTCAGGGGCATGATGTCGCGGAGGAACGCGACCGTCGCCGCCGGACGCGCGACGTCAACGTGGAAGTACGACCATGCAAAGCCGAAGACGACCGATATCTCGTCGGAAGAGGTCAGCACGGCATCGACGAAGATGCCGTCATCGCCAGTGAGCAGGGCGAGCACGAGCGGGAGCTGCTGTCCGTTGCGCTCGAGGCGCCCGACCATGTACGCGCCCTTGTTCCGGTAAAAGATGCTCGTCAAGACGTCCGCGCCGTCGACGATCGGATCGCCGAACCTCTCTTGCGCTGCTCGCGTAATCGCCCCGCCGACGCGGTGGACGTCGCCGTCCGGATCGGCCAGCGCGTGGCCAATCTCCGCAAGGAGGCCGCGTGCGAGCGCTTCGTTCCCGCGCGTCCCGGAGCACCAGCGTCGCGCCGCGTCCTCAGCGCGGCCAGCAAATTCCGGCGACCAGGAGCGATCGAACTCGATGTCATGGTCCACGCCGATGGTCTGGAAGAATCGGCGCGATACAGAGCTGAAGAACGTCTCGGCGATCTCCCGATCGGCGCGTCCATCGACGAGGGCAGCGTATTCATCACGCATCGCCACCCAGAGCCCTCGATCGGCGCGATCCTGGCGTGCCCGCTTCCCAATCTGGGCGATCGCGTGATCGACGTTGCGCGCATACAGACGGAGGCGGTCGGTCGCCTCGTCGCGGACGGCAAGCCAATCGCGCAAGCGGAAATGGCGCGCCGACCGCCTGGCGGCCGCCCGAAAGGCCTCGTGATATTCGTCGAAGACGCCGCGCAAGACGCGGGCGCAATCACGCGCCAGCGTCCCACTCCCCGACAGCGGATCAGACATCACATCTCACGGGAGACGAAGCCGCAGAACCCTTGGCGCGCCGGTCGTCACACACTCGACGTGTAATAATCCACTCAACTCCCGTGCCGCCGCTAGCGCGGCGTCGCGGTCGGTGGACATGACCTCGATGTCAGGAACGGTTCCGTCCCCAACGAGGAAAACTCGGCCGATGGCGCGCAAGCCTTGTGTCCCCGTCGAGCGCAACCTCTGCTCGACCCGAACCTGATGAAAGCGCTCGAGGGGAAAGCGCCCGTTAGGCACTCGCAATGCCATCCCGAACACTCTGACCGGCCGTGCGACCACCTCGCTATTCGTGATCGTGCCTAACGCACCCATCGGTACGGCGCGCGCGCGTCGGCAGATGAATCCGAGCACGGCCAGCGTCAGCGACAACTGCGCCGCGGCGGCCAGCTGATGCGCGACGACGGCGCCGAAAACGAGAAGAGCCAGCACGGTCAACAGGCCCAGCACGAGCCTGACGATGGTGCGCCAGGCGTCCGTCGTATCGAAGTCAAACGGCAGAGTGATCATCACGCAGTTGACTCTGGACAGGTTGGAGAAAGACGATTCACAGGCCTTATCCGTTGCGGCAGCCTCCGCGCTCCCCACCCATAGTCCTGCTCTTTTCGCGTCCTACGGCGCCTGTCTTGCTGCTTGCTTTGTCTGACGTGGACCTGACAGGAGTCGCGACGATGACAGCAATGCGATTGAGCCCAGCGCACGCGCTGTGCAACGAGGAACTCGCACCACAGCTCGTCTCATGGACGATCTCCATCGCCATGGCGGCGGTTTGGCTCCTACTGGTGAACCTCGCGCCACTCCCAGTCATTCATGAGGCGCCTCCAGCTGTCCGCGACCCAGTCGTCGACTTCAATCTGCGCCCTTACACAGCGCCGCAAACCGCCGAGAGGGAGAAACCGGCTATGCGTTCGGTCACGGGCGGAGATAAAGCGCACAGACCTGCGTCGGCGTTCGACGTCGCCGGGATCTTCGCGGTCGCCATCGCCGAACATGCCGTTGCCAAGGTCGTCGACCTCATACCTGCCGTGCACTCGGCGCGCGGCGAGGCGAGCGCGCCGCGAGCCGACAAGAGCGGCCTGGCGACGACGGGCACCGATGACACACCCGGCATGTCGAAGTTCGTGAGTGAACAGGCCGGCGGGGGCGAAAAATTCGGTCAGGTAGAGCGTCGCACGACGATCGATCGCGCGCGCTTCAACGTGCGTCCTCTGCCGGTGGTCAGCGCCCCCGCGCTTGGGGACCAAGTAGCGGACGCGACGCAGCTGGGCGCGTTCGTTCGCGCGCGGGTGTCGCAACTGCAGACCTGCTACGAGCGCGCCGGCGGAACGGACCTCGCGGGGGTGGTCGCGCTACGTCTCACTCTTGGCTCGGCCGGATCGGTTCGCGCCGCCGAGATCGTTAGGCGAACCTGGTCTGGTCCGGGCGCGGCAGAGACGGAGGCATGTCTGCTGGGGATTGCCCGAGGCTGGCGGGTGCCGGCCGGCTCCGAAGGCGCGACCATGACGATCCCGATCAGCTTCACGCGCGGCACCTGAGTCCTCTGGCGACTCCGCGCATGACGTGGAGTCTCTCGCCTTGACAGCGAGAAGTCCGTAGGGCGCAACTGCCGGAGAGCGCAGTTGCGCCCTTCGCATTTTCCTCTTGACTTCTAGAGGAACAGGAGTCAATACTCTTCTCGTCTTCTAGAGAAGAGTACCGCCATGGCGTCCCGGCATCCCCCCGAATCCGATGCGCTCCGCGGCAGTATCGACCTGCTCGTGCTCAAAGCGCTGTCTCTCGCGCCAATGCACGGCTGGGGAATTGGCCTCCGCATTCAACAGATCTCCCGCGGCCGCCTCGAGGTGAACCAAGGCTCGCTCTATCCGGCGCTGCAGCGTTTGGAACACCGGGGCGACATCGAAAGCGCATGGCAATCCACCGAGAACAATCGGCGCGCGAGGTATTACACCATCACTCGCCAGGGGCGCAAAGCGCTCGGTGAGGAAGTCGACAAGTGGAAGCGCTTCGCCGATACCATTGCCCTCATCCTGGAGAGCTGATATGAGTTTGCTCAAAGGACTCTCGGCACGCGCGCGCTCATTGCTTGCGTCGCGCGCATCCGAGGCGCGGATGGAGGAAGAGTTTCGATTCCATATCGCGATGGAGACCGACCGACTTGTCGCCGAGGGCCTGTCGCCTGCGGAGGCACACCGCCGCGCGCTCGTGGCGTTTGGTGGTCTCGACCACCATCGCGAGGCGATGCGCGATGGCCGTGGCGCCCGCTTGCTCGCCGACTTCATTGGCGACGTGCGCTACGCCCTTCGGGCGATGCGGCGTCGCCCCGGCTTTGCCATCGCCGTGGCCGTGACGCTCGGCGTCGGCATCGGCGTCAACGGCATCGTCTTCGGATTCGTGAATGCGCTTCTCTTTAGACCCATTCCGGCGTCTAACTCGGAACAACTCGTCGGCGTCTTCTCCGTGGACACAAAGACGGGAAGCCCGGGATTGCTCGCGTACGAGGACTATGTCGACTTTCGGGATCAGAGCGGCGCGTTCTCAGTTACGAATCCTGGCAACATCGCTTTCATGGCGATTCGTCCGTTATTAGCCGTGTCGTACGAATCAACGGCGCCGAGTTCACGATCACCGGTGTAGCGCCGCGGGGGTTCAAAGGGATGCGAACGTTCGGCTTCTGGCCGGAGATGTGGGTTCCCGTCGGGATGCACGACGTCGTCATGCCGGGATCGAAGAACCTCCTGCAATCACGCGGCGACGGTTGGATTTACGTAGTTGGCCGCATGCATCCGGGTTGGAGCGAGCAACAGACGGCGCGCGCGGCCGGCCTCTTTGCCTCGCGGCTCGCCCGGGCGTATCCGGCCACGAACGCGAATCTCGGTGTGATGATTCTCCCCGCCGCTGGCGGCACCGACCATCCCGGCTTCGTGAAGCCGCGCGTGTTGGTCCTCGCATCGGCGATGGGATTGTTCGCATCGATTATCACGCTGCTCATCATCTGCGCGAACCTCGCGAACATGCAACTCGCCCGCGCGGCCGCACGCGCCCACGAGATCGCCATTCGTCTCTCGTTAGGGTGCTCGCGGGGCCGTCTCGCCCGCCAATTGCTCGCCGAGGCGCTCGTGCTCGCGGCGCCAGGGGCGGTGATTGCGGCGGTGATCGTTAGGCTCGACCCACTGCTCGAGAGATACATGCTGCCACACCTTCAGTTTCGGGTCGGGCTCGATTCGGCCGCCGACTACCGGGTAGCGCTTTTCACCGGAGTAGTGGCTGTCCTCGCCGCCGTTCTGTTCGGGTTGGCGCCGGCAATTCGCGCGTCGCGGCCGAATCTCGCACTGACTCCGGCGAGCGTCATCGGCGCGCGCGCGCGCGGTACGAGGGCAGGGAGCCGGATCCGCAACCTCCTGGTCGTGACACAGTTGGCAATGTCAGTCGTGCTCCTTGTCGGCGGAACTCTTTTCGTGCGGAGCCTGTTCGTCGCGCGCGCGATCGACGTCGGCTTCGATCAGTCGAACCGATTGCTCCTATCCGTGAACGTGGGGCTGCAGAATTATGACGAGACGCGTGGACGCCGCTTCTTCGATGACGTACTGACGCGGACGCGCTCGTTGCCGAGCGTGATCGCCGCGACGTGGGCGTTCCCCGTGCCGTTCGATACATATGGCCGAAGCATCTCGCTCTACGCCGAAGGCGCGCGCACGAACGCGAAAGATGGGACGGTGGGTACCGACGCAACGTTCGTCACCGATGACTTCATCAAGACGTTAGGTTTGCGTCTCCAGGCCGGCCGGGACTTGAGCGCCGCGGACACCGCCGGTGCGCCGCCCGTGATGCTCGTTAGCCGTTCCCTGGCGACCCGGCTGTGGCCGGGAAAGGATCCGGTTGGTCAACGCGCCCGGCGCGGCGCTGCCTCCGGTCCGGAGGTGATGGTCGTGGGCGTCGTTGGGGACGCGACGTTCGCCTCGCTCGGGGAGCGCAGTCACGACCGCGCCTACGTCCCACTCCGGCAACGATACCGTGATTGGGAAACGCTCATCGTCCACACTCGCGGCGAACCGGCAACGGTGCTGCCGCAGGTCAGGGCCGTCATCGCCAGCATCGACCCGACGCTGCCCACGTTTGGCGTCATGACGCTACAACAAAGTGTCGAGAGCGGGTTCGCGACGTCGCGCATGGCGGCGAGCATCGCTGGCTTTTTCGCCGCGCTCGCGCTTCTCATCGCTGCTGTTGGTCTCTACGCCGTCGTCGCCGGGAGCGTCGCCGAGCGCACTCGAGAAATTGGCGTGCGCCTCGCGCTTGGCTCGACGCCCGGCGGCGTGCTGCGCTTCGTCATGGGCGGCGGCGCGCGGCTCGGCGCCTGGGGTCTCGTAATCGGACTGGTTTGCGCGGTGGTTGTCGCGAAGCTGATGGCCGGTCTCCTCTACGGGCTCTCACCGAGTGACCCGCTGACATTCGCGCTCGCACCGATTGCGCTGACGCTCGTCGTTCTCATC
>QHUV01000012.1 GCA_003222065.1 Gemmatimonadota bacterium
TCATCGGCGCGTGGCCTGTCAGAATGCCCACCTCGCCGTCATACGCCGGAGCGACGATCGAATCCGTCGTCCCCTCGAAGAGCACTGCTTCTGGTGAAATCACCGTGACCGTGAGCATCGGTTGCCTTCGTGTTTAGCTCTGAGCCAGCCGCTTTGCATTCTCAGCGACGTCCTCGATTCCACCCGCCATGAAGAATGCCTGCTCAGGGAGATTGTCGAACTCGCCGGCGACGAGCCGCTCGAACGACGATACCGTTTCCTCGAGCTTCACGTACTTCCCGACGATGCCCGTAAACTGCTGTGCGACCGCGAACGGCTGCGACATGAACCGCTGCACGCGCCGCGCACGCGCAACGATGCGCTTGTCTTCCTCGGACAGCTCGTCCATGCCAAGAATCGCGATGATGTCTTGCAGCTCCTTGTAGCGCTGAAGAATGCGCTGCACCTCGGTCGCGACTTTATAATGACGCTCACCGATGTATTGCGGATCGAGAATGCGCGACGATGATGACAGTGGATCGACCGCGGGATAGATCCCAAGCTCGGTGATGGCCCGCGACAGAACGACCGTCGCGTCCAGGTGCGCGAAAGCGGTCGCCGGTGCCGGGTCAGTGATATCGTCCGCCGGCACGTAGATCGCCTGCACGGACGTAATCGATCCGCTGCGGGTCGAAGTAATACGCTCCTGCAAGTCGCCCATCTCCGTCGCCAGCGTCGGCTGATATCCGACAGCGCTCGGCATGCGCCCAAGCAACGCCGACACTTCGGATCCCGCTTGTGTGAAGCGGAAGATGTTGTCGATGAAGACCAGAACGTCCGCACCCTCCGTGTCGCGGAAATATTCCGCCACCGTGAGTCCCGTTAGGCCGACGCGCAGGCGCGCGCCCGGCGGCTCGTTCATCTGTCCGTAGATCAGCGCCACCTGGCTGAGAATGTTCGCCTCTTTGAACTCCAGATACAAATCATTGCCTTCGCGCGTGCGCTCACCAACGCCACAGAAGACGGACTTCCCCCCGTGACCCTTTGCCACGTTGTTGATCAACTCCTGAATGACAACGGTCTTGCCCACACCGGCCCCGCCGAACAAGCCGATCTTGCCGCCTTTGACGAATGGCGCGATCAGATCGATGACCTTGATGCCGGTCTCGAAGATCTCGGTCTTCGGCTCGAGATTGACGAAATCCGGCCGCTTTCGATGAATCGGCCAACGCGGCGCGTCCTTGGGAATGGGCGGACCATTATCCACGGGGTCGCCAACCACGTTGAGGATTCTGCCTAACGCGGTCTCGCCGACGGGCACGGTGATCGGTCCGCCGGTGTCGACGACTTCGAACCCGCGTTCGACGCCGTCGGTAGAAGACATCGCGACGGCCCGCACCTGGTTCCGCCCAATGTGCTGCTGCACTTCGACGATGACGTGAATGTCTTCGTCCGTCGCCGCCTTGCCCGTGATCTCGAGGGCGTTATAGAGCTCAGGCAGATGCTCGGCTTCAAACTCGACGTCGAGCACCGGACCGATGACTTGTACGATCTTTCCGATGTTTTTAATCGCCGTTGTCGCGGCCATGTTCACTCCGTAGTGTCTGCTAGCCTTGCAGGGCTGCTGCGCCGCCGACGATCTCCGCGATCTCTTGGGTAATGTTCGCCTGCCGCGCGCGATTGTACGTGCGACCGAGAATTTTCAACATGTCGCTCGCATTGTCCGTCGCGTTCTTCATCGCCGTGCGCTGTGCGCTGTAGAATGCTGCCGTGTTCTCGACGAGCGCCCGATAGACCATGTTGCGCACGTATGCCGGCAAGAGCGACGAGAGGATTTCCTCCGCCGATGGAAAGAGCAGGTAATCATACTGCCTTCCCTGTGCTCGCTCGGGCGGCGTCACTGGCAGAATCCGCTCGGTCGTCGGTGGCGTGGAGATCGCCGACCGGAAGTGCGCGTGCACGATGTACACGGCATCCAGACCGCCATTGGCGAACGAATCCATCAGACCGTCCACCAGCTCCGCGGCATTTTGCGTCGTCGGTCGGTCGCCAATGTCGATGCGACTCGAGGCGATGGCGCGGCCGATGTAGCGATAGTAGCCGAGCCCCTTCCGCCCAACCGCATGCAAATCCACTTCGACGCCGTCGCGCTCGAGTTGCGCAATGAGTCCACGGCTCTCGCGAATGAGGTTTGCGTTGAATGCACCCGACAGGCCACGGTTCGCCGTGATGAGCAAGACCGCCGCTCGCCGCACCTGCGTCGGCTGCCGGAGGAGCGGGAATTGTTCGGCCAGTTCTGCCGAGTACAGCCGCGACATGACCTCGCCTAACGCGCCGGCGTAGGGCCGCGCCGCCACGACGCGGTCCATCGCCCGTTTCATCTTCGACGCTGCCACCATCTCCATCGTCCGCGTGATCTTGCGCGTGTTCTCGACTGATTTGATGCGGCCCTTCAGCTCGCGCCCCTTTGCCATGACTGAATCCGGCTGATGGTGCCGTGATCGGTAACGTGCCTAACGAACCGCGGCTTCGACAGTCGGCCGCTCTTGCCGACTGCCAACGGTCTTCTTGTAGGCCTCGATGCCCCGGCGCAGATCGGCCTCGAGCTCCTTCGACAGGTCCTTCGCTTGGCGCAACCCGTCCCCTACTTGCGGGAAGCGCGCGGCCATGAACTCGAGGAAGCCGCGTTCCCACACGCGAACTTCCTGCGTCGGCACGTCGTCGAGAAATCCGTTGGTGACGGCGTAAATGATCATGACCTGCTGCTCGACCGGCATTGGTTGATACTGCCCCTGCTTCAGCACTTCGACGGTTCGCGCGCCACGATCGAGCTGACGCTTCGTCGCCGCATCGAGGTCCGACGCAAAGGCGGCGAACGCCTCGAGCTCACGATACTGGGCCAGGTCGAGGCGCAGACGACCGGCAACCTTTCGCATCGCTTTGACCTGTGCCGAGCCGCCGACCCGAGATACGGAAATGCCGACGTTGATCGCTGGGCGTACGCCCGCAAAGAAAAGATCCGCCTCGAGGAAGATCTGTCCGTCGGTGATCGAGATGACGTTGGTCGGAATGTACGCCGACACGTCGCCAGCCTGGGTCTCGATGATCGGGAGCGCCGTGAGCGACCCGCCCGGCTTGAGGATGTTCGTCCCATCGACCACGCCCGCGTCCTCGCGCAACTTCGCCGCGCGCTCGAGGAGGCGGGAGTGCAGATAGAACACGTCGCCAGGGTAGGCCTCGCGACCCGGTGGCCGCCTCAACACCAGCGACAACTGTCGGTACGCGGCGGCCTGCTTCGACAAATCATCGTAGACGCAGAGCGTCGGCCGCCCTTCGTTATACATGAAGTACTCGGCCATCGCGCATCCACAGTAAGGCGCGATGTACTGCATCGGCGCCGGATCCGACGCCGACGCGACGACGACGATCGTAAACTCCATCGCTCCCACTTCGCGTAGCCGCTGGACCACGGACGCGACGGTGGACGCCTTTTGGCCAATAGCCACGTAGACGCAGATGACGCCCTGGCCCTTCTGATTGATAATCGTGTCGATCGCGACCGCCGTCTTCCCGGTGCCGCGGTCTCCGATGATCAATTCGCGCTGCCCGCGACCAATCGGGATCATCGAGTCAATCGCCTTGATGCCCGTTTGGAGCGGCTCCTTGACTGGCTGCCTAACGATGATGCCCGGCGCCGGCGACTCGACCTTTCGCGTGATATCGGTGTTGATCTCGCCCTGACCGTCGATCGGCCGGCCGAGCGCATCGACGACTCGTCCGACGAGCGACGGGCCGACCGGCACCTCGAGTACGCGCGACGTGCGACGGACCTCGTCCCCCTCCTTGAGCTGGAGATAATCGCCGAGGATGACCGCGCCGATGTTGTCCTCCTCCAAGTTCAGCGCGAGCGCGGTAACCGCATTGCCGGTCTCCGACGACCGGACCTCGAGCATCTCGCCCGCCATCGCCTTCTGAAGACCGTATATGCGCGCGATGCCATCCTTCACCTCGAGAACGGTTCCGACCTCCTCAACGTCGAGCTCATGAAGGTCGGCCGCTTCAATCTCTCGAAGCAGGATGTCCTTGATCTCACCCGGGCGGAGCGTCGTGTCGGTTGCCATACTCAGGGTCCGGAATCAGCGAGCAGTGGATGGAGGAGGGCTTGTGAAAAATATCACAAGCAGAAATTCTCGCAAGACGCGCCTCGTAACGCTAACGGGTTGAGCCCCTAGAGTCGCTCCCCGTGCACCGCGCTGGAACGGCCTGCGCTCGTTTGATACCACGGCGTCGCGCGCTGATGTCCATGTTGCCGACATGGCTGCGGGAGTCAGGGACCTCAAAGTTTGGCAGGAAGCTGTCGCGCTCGGCGGCGAAGTGCTGCGCGTCGTCCGGCAAAGCGCGCGACGTGAAACGAAAACGGCCACCGACGCCGTGATCATCACGGCTCTCGCCGTGGCGAGCCACATCGCCGAGGGATACGGCCGGTATACGGTACCCGAGCAACGGCAACTCTATCGCGCCGCCAAGCGTGACTTGCTGCGGCTCGAAACACAGCTCGCCATTCTTCGCCACGCCGACCTCCTCTCGCTTGCTGCGCACGGAGATCTAATGAAGCGGACACAGACGGTGAGTCGCTTGCTCTCCGGCTACATCGTCTATCTCGAGCGCCAACGCGCGGCCGAAGACGAAGATGCCATGCCCGCTTCCTCCTCTTCCCCCAATGCGGCTTCTGCGAAGTCTCTTACCTCGGCCGGATCCTCGTGAATGTCTTCGGAGATTCCGTACTACCGACGGCGGCTGCGGCCATGCCCGCGCGCGAACCGATCGACGAGATCCACCGACCGGAGTCGCGTGAGGGACGCAGACTTCGTTCCCACGATCCGCTGCGATGTCGTGGACAGATGTGACGCCGATGCGAAGCCTAACACCTTCGCGACATCGCGAACGTCATAGCCGGGATTCTTGGCCAATTCGGCCGCGGCGAGAAGCCTCACGAGATCGATCACGCGCTTGAGATTCGGCCCACCATTCGCCGCAAAGGTGCGGCTCAAGTGTTCGCGCGTCACGCGGAGCATTTTCGCCAACGAATCCGTTCGCACGCCGCGGCCCGCCCGCTCGACGACGTAGCGCCAGGTTATTCGCTGCAGGGGAGAGGACAGGGCGAGTGAAGTGGGCGGATCGTGCAAGGCGTTCGCAAAGCGAACGGTGAACGATTCGCGGCTCACGATGTCCCGTGCCACCATGTCATCCACTCCGTCGACAAGCACGTCCGAGAAATCCCAGGCGGCACATTGCGCGAGCGTCGGTCCCTCCGACGCGCGAAGAGCGAGCAAGCCGAAAAAGGGCACGCTCGGAAATTCTCTCGCCAGGCCGGCGACGCGCGATGTCTCGTCAGGCGCCGTGGCCGCGGCGCCGACATCGACTATCGCCGCATCGACGAGTGTGTCACGGAATGCCTGCTCGAACCCAGCCGCCGTCCGCGACAAGACTAGACGGGTGCGCCGACGGGGAAAGAGTGAACGCATCATCACTCGCGCACGCTCGCGCGGCGCGAAGATCACCATCGCCGGAGTGCTCGATGCCGGTGCACTTTTCGCGCTCACGGCCGCACTCCTCAGGCAGACGGAGACGACGTGATGACTGTCGGAACGAGCGCGCGCGCCTTTCGCAGGACCTCGCGCGCATTGCCGTACGAGATGAGCTCTTCAGCTTCGTCGAAGGGCAGCCAGCGGCAGGCGGTGATGCCTTCGGTTCGCTGCGGCGACGTCGAGGATTCCGCCGTCTCCATCAGGTAGAAGTGGCAGATCTTGTGAATGAGCTTGCCGCGAAAGCGAAAATGCCAATCGATGGTCTCGATCAAGCCACGAAGCGCGAGGTCCGATAGTCCCGTTTCCTCGCTGACTTCTCGTAAGGCAGCGCCCTCTGGAAGCTCGCCCTGCTCGACATGCCCTTTGGGAAATCCCCAGTTCTTGTAGCTGTCGCGAATCAGCAAATAGAGCGGCGCGCCGTCGGCGACGCGGTACACGACGCCGCCGGCCGACGTCTCCTCTTTGGGCCGCGTTCGCTTCATCGCCGCTCGCCGCCGCGGGTTTGCGCGCTTCCCGCGGAGGTAATCGCTGCCGGCACGCCGAGCGGCTCGCCGTCGAGCGACGGTCGACCTTCGATGAACTGCCTAACGATTGGATCCGAGCTATTGCGTATCTCGTCGACGGTCCCGACTTGCTGGACGCGGCCCTGGTAGAGCATGGCGATCCGGCTGCCGACCGTATAGGCGCTGCGCATGTCGTGGGTGATGACGACACTCGTGACGCCGAGCCGTTCGCGCATGCGCACCATCAGCTCATCGATGACGGCGCTCGTGACGGGGTCGAGTCCCGTCGTCGGCTCGTCATACAGGATGTACTTCGGACGCAGCGCGATCGCGCGGGCAATGCCGACGCGCTTTCGCATACCGCCGGAGAGTTCGGCGGGGAACCGCGTCTGCACACCGGGTAGATCGACGAGCTCCAATGCCTCGCTCACCCGCTGCTGGATCTCCGCGTCTTCGAGATGGTGATGCTTGCGCAGCCCCATCGCCACATTGTCACCGATCGTCATCGAATCGAACAGCGCGGCAAACTGGAATACGTAGCCGATGTGCGAGCGCAACTCGTACAGGTCGCGACGGGGAAGCTTCGGGACTTCACGGCCATCCACCCACACTTCGCCTCGATCCGGCTCGAGCAATCCGACGATGTGCTTGATCGCGACTGATTTCCCAGTGCCCGAGTAACCGATGATCACCATCGTCTCGCTTTCGACGACGTCGAGTGTGAACCCTTCGAGCACGTGCTTGGGTCCGAACGATTTGTGAACGTTGACGAGACGAATCATGCGGAGGGATCTACTGCGGCCTGAAAGGCGGCGGAGGCGCGAAATCTGTCGGAGTACTGACGGCTCTCGCTAGGCCCTGCGTCACAGGTCACGCGTTGAAAGCGCGTTCTCGAAAAAGAAAAGGGCCGGCGAGCCGGCCCTCCCACACAGTGCTGGCGAAATGATGCGCGCTCTATGCGGCGAAGCTGCCGAGTGCACGGCCGACGTCGCCTTCACGCAGCCGCTTGAGTGCACGATCACGCAACTGACGGACACGCTCACGTGTAACGCCGAGCATCGAGCCGATTTCCTCGAGTGTATGCTCACGTCCTCCCTCGAGGCCGAAATACAGACGCAGTACCTTCGCGTCGCGGGGCGGCAGTGTGCCGAGCGCCTGCTCAATTTCATCATTGAGGAAGCGATTCATTGCTTCCTCTTCGGTGTCCGGCATCTCGTCGGCGACGAACCGCTCAATGAGCGAGCGATCACCTTCCGGATCCATCGGCGCGTCAAGACGAACGTCGCTGGTATTCAACGCCGCCAATGACTGCACGACGTCGGCCGACAGCCCGGTGAGCTGCGAGAGCTCTTCGGGACTCGGCTCGCGATTCAACTTTTGGCGAAGGATCTCGGACGCTTTGATGATTCGCGAAAGATCCGCGGTGCGATTCAGCGGCACGCGCACGGTACGGCCCTGACGCGCGAGCGCCGACAGAATTGCCTGACGAATCCACCACACCGCGTACGAGATGAACTTCACACCCTGATCGGGATCGAACTTTCGTGCGGCGGTGAGCAAGCCAACGTTCCCCTCACCGATCAAGTCGATGAGCGGCAGTCCACGGTTCTGGTACTTCTTCGCGACGGAAATGACGAAACGCAAATTGCGCTTCACCAACTCTTGGAGAGCGTCCTGGTCGCCAGCACGGATCTTCCGCGCCAGATCGATCTCCTCGGTCCCCTTGAGCAGCGGATACGTGCTCACTTCGTAGAGGTATTGATCGAGGATATCGCGCTCCGGTTCACTGGGAGCGATTCCGGCGGGAGCCGCACGGCGGCGACGACGCTTTAGTTCGGTCATTGGTGCGGTGCCTCGCCCTTTCGGCGCGTTCGAGGTAGGCATCTATGAGCGGCGACGGTTCCGTATGCAGCGTCGCATCTCTACGGTTGACAGGCCGCGATCGCTGAGGATCTGCGGCAGCCATCTGAGGTCGGCGACGACCCTAGAAGGCGCTGCAAAATACTGGCCGCAGACGTTTTCGCTAGTCCCATTTCGTTGACACGTGATATACACACGGCTATACTTGGCGGTTCCGGACGGTTGACCTTTTTTGCACCGCACGCGGCCGTTTCCGGGGGCGTAGCTCAGTTGGGAGAGCGCGTGAATGGCATTCACGAGGTCAGGGGTTCGATCCCCCTCGCCTCCATCGCCGCGGAGTTTGTCGGCCGTGGTTGCAGGACGAACTCGCTGGTTCGGGGCAGGTGCGGAAGTGGTCGCTGTTCTGAATCGCTCGGCAAGTTCGCGGGAATAGCTCAGTTGGTAGAGCACAACCTTGCCAAGGTTGGGGTCGCGGGTTCGAGTCCCGTTTCCCGCTCTCGCGCTGTGATGTCGCCGTTGTGTCTCCATGCGTAGCGAGGATGAGGGCGGTTAGCTCAGTTGGTTAGAGCGCCACGTTGACATCGTGGAGGTCACAAGTTCGAGTCTTGTACCGCCCATCGTGCCGCAGCGAATTCGCTGCGGCGTTTTTGTTTTGCGTTGGTGATCGATCTTTCGCGGTCAGCTGCGCTGAGCAAGCCGCGGCGGCGCGCGAGCGAAAATGGCGGCCAGGCACTCGGCCGTCAGCGACGTCTGTCACACTCACTCGCTTGACTGAGATTTCTGCGGCGGGTACTTTCTGAGATTGCACAACGGTGCTGTTCGATGCGTCGTTGCGCATCCGTGCGCCGCCTCGGCGTCGCTACGTTGAAGTCGGCGCCCGTAGCTCAATTGGATAGAGCATCTGACTACGGATCAGAAGGTTGGAGGTTCGAGTCCTTCCGGGCGCGTCGTACGACGCGATAGTGCGCCGGTTCGGCGGGGCGTAGCTTAGCCCGGTAGAGCGCCTGCTTCGGGAGCAGGAGGTCGCTGGTTCAAATCCAGTCGCCCCGACCATTCGAGCGAGCCCCAACGTGCCGACACTTTGGCCACCAGGGGCTCGTTCCTTTTGTGGCAAGCTATCGCGCTGTACCTAACGACTCGACATGCCAGTGCCTAACGATCTGCGACGCCGATTCCGCGCGCCGGCTCGCGGGTTCTCGACGCGAGGCGCCGTCCGCGTTGACCCCTCCTTCGGCGGCCTATAGTTTTCCCGCTGACATCCTCGCGCGCGTAGCTCAGCTGGATAGAGCGTCGGCCTCCGGAGCCGAAGGTCACAGGTTCGAATCCTGTCGCGCGCGCTTCCCCGTGCCTTCGGACGGCCGAAGACGTATCGCGTCGCCGAGGGCAGCTTCGGGAGGCGACTGCCCTTGAATCGCGCTGCCACGAGCGGTGGTCCGAGCCTTGCCCAGCCCATCTGTGTCCCCTCCGTTCGGGAATCCCAGAAACACCGATGTCGCGTCGGACAGGTTGGAAGGAGTTGGTCGTCGGCCTCATCGCCCTCGCTACGGTCACTGGCGCGGGGCTCGCAGTGCTTGTGTTCGCGCGGGTCGGGACGCTCCACGGCAGCACATTCCGACTCTTTGCGCGTACCAATGAAGCGCGCGGCGTCATCCGCAGCTCGGAGGTGTGGCTGGGGGGACAGAAGGTCGGTGTGGTGAAGCAAGTCGCATTCATGCCGCCCGCCGCTGCCGACTCGGATCGCGTGCTGATCGTCATGGAAATTCTCTCGAGCGCTCGCAGGGAGATCCGACTCAATTCCACAGCACAGGTCCGTTCTGGCGGCACATTGATCGGCGCACCGGTCGTCTACCTGTCCGTCGGAACATCAGCCGCTCGTGCGGTCTCGCCTGGCGACACGATTCACTCGATCCCGCAGTCCGATCTCGAGACGATGACGTCCAAGTTCGCGATTGCCTCACGACAGTTCCCCGAGATCATCGACAACATCAAGGTGCTGAATCAGCAACTGAATGGCGTGCAGGGAACGCTCGGCGCATTCGCCATCGAGCATGGGGGCACAGAGTTGACGCGCGCTCGCGCGCAGGCGGCCCGGCTCGCCGCAAGGATTGCGGCGCCGACGGGCACGGTAGGACTCGCTCTGTCACCGCAGTCGTCGCTCGCCGCCCGCGCTCGGCGCGCGATGGCCCGCGCCGATTCTGTTCGCGCACTGATCACAAGCAACGGAAACTCGTATGGCAGGCTTCGGCGCGATTCCACGCTGATGCGAGAGGTCGCCGACATCCGCACCGAGATCGACATCGTGCGTGCGCGAATGGCCTCGCCGACAAGCACGATTGGCCGCGCTCGCGCCGATTCGGCTCTTTTCGACGCGCTTGCGGGCATGCGTCGTGAGATGACGCTCATCATGGCCGATATGCATCGACGACCTCTGCGCTACGTCCATTTCTGATTGGCCTGTTTGGCGCCCTTGACCCTCCTTTGCGGCGCCGATAGCTTCGCATGACTTTCGCCCCTCCCCCTCCCTTCGCCGCCGAAGGCGGCGCTGTGCACCGGAGCGGTGCCGCGCTCCCGTCCTTCTCGCACCGATCCTCGCGCGAAATTCCGCGTCGATTCCTGCGCCACTCCATCCGCACTGTGTGCGACGCATGCTCTCGTCGCCGACATCGTCCGTGAACATCGCCGAGTTGAAGCGCAAGTCCTCCTCCGAGCTCGGTGAACTTGCCGACACACTCGGAGCGGAAAACGATTCCGGCTTCAGCAAACAAGACCTGATCTTTCGCATCGAGCAGCGACTGCTCGATCGCGGCGAGACGCTCACCGGCGAAGGCGTTCTCGAAGTCTTGCCAGAGGGCTATGGCTTTCTTCGGAGCCAAGACTGGAATTACCTCTATGGCCCCGATGACATCTACGTATCGCCGTCGCAGATCAAGCGATTCGACCTGAGAACGGGCGATACCGTGCGCGGACAGGTCCGCCCACCGAAGGAGTGGGAGCGTTATCTCGCCCTCCTCAAGGTCGAATCGATCAACGGCGATGAACCCGAGCGAGCGAAGGCACGCATTGCCTTCGACAATCTGCGGCCACGATATCCCGAAGGTCGGCTTCACCTCGAGACGGCGGATGGCGACCTAAGTATGCGGGTCGTTGATCTCATCGCCCCAATTGGCAAGGGACAGCGCGGACTGATCACGTCGCCGCCGCGAGCCGGCAAGACGATTCTCCTACAAAAAATCGCCAACGCGATTAGAGAGAATCATCCGGAGGTTGCCCTCATCGTGCTGTTGATCGACGAGCGGCCGGAAGAAGTCACCGATATGCAAGCGAATGTGAACGCTGAAATCATCAGCTCGACATTCGACGAGCCGCCCGACCGTCACGTTCAGGTCGCCGACATGGTCATCGAGAAGGCGAAGCGACTCGTGGAGCATGGCAAAGACGTCGTCATCCTGCTTGATTCGCTGACGCGGCTCGCTCGAGCGCATAACGTGGTCGTGAAGAATTCGGGCAAAATCCTGTCCGGTGGGGTGGACTCGAAGGCGCTCGAGAAACCCAAGCGGTTCTTTGGTGCGGCGCGCAACACGGAAGAGGGCGGCTCTCTCACCATCGTCGCCACCGCGTTGGTCGAGACAGGTTCGCGAATGGACGAAGTGATTTTCGAGGAATTCAAGGGCACCGGCAACATGGAGCTGATTCTCGATCGCAAGATCGCCGACCGCCGCGTGTTTCCGGCCATCGACATTAACCGATCGGGTACGCGGCGCGAGGAGCTGCTGCTCAATCAGGAAGAACTCAATCGCGTGTACCTGCTGCGGAGTTTCCTGGCCGATATGCCCGAGGTCGAAGCGATCGAGTTCTTGCTCAAGCAGATGGCGCGGTCTCGCAACAACAAGGAGTTCTTCCAGCAGATGGTGCAGGGAACGTAGCGGCGGTGAACTCCGCTAATCCGGCATTGCCTCACGGGTAGATTGTGCTCGTGGTCCGTGACCGCGGTAGGCTTCTGGCCGTCGATTATGGTGAGCGACGAATCGGGCTCGCGATCAGCGACCCGATGGGGATAATCGCCTCGCCCGCCGGTTTCATTCTTCGACGCGCCGGCAAGCGTCCGCCAGTCGCCGAGCTCATTCGCCGCGCTACCGCACTCGAGGCGCGCGGCTTCGTTGTCGGACTGCCGCTCGACGAAAATGGTGAGGATACGCTGCGTGCAACCGAAGTGCGGCATCTCGCCGAGGAATTGGAGCGCCGGACGGGGCTCCGCGTCGAGTTAATCGATGAGCGCTACACGACCGCTGCCGCGCGGCGGGCCATCCGCGAGATGGGTGGTTCGACGCGTCATCGGAGAGGAGATGTCGATGCACTCGCCGCAACCATACTGCTGCAACATGCTCTCGCGCGTCAGAATCAGTAGCCGACGCGCATTGGCGCGCCCCGTTGGGTTGGTTGCGCGCTGGACGATCGTCGGCGTAGTGATCGCCGCCTGCGGACGCAGTCCCGGCCGGCCGGTTCGCGTCACTGTGCCCGTTGGCGCTTCGTTAGGCACGGCCGCCGAGTCGCTCGCGCGCGCTGGCGTGATCGGCTCGGCGCGGTTCTTTCGCGCGTACGCGTTCATTCGACGCGACGACCGCGCCATCAAGGCCGGGACATACATGCTGCACCGCAACAGCGGATATGGCGCGACGCTCGACGCGATCCGCGCCGGAAAGGGACTCGTGCGCTCGGTGACGATACCGGAAGGATTCGCGCTCGCCCAGATCATCCCGCTCTTCGCGTCGAAGCTCGCGATTGCGCCGGAGTCGCTTGCGGCGGCGGTCTCCGATACCGCGCTGCTCCACCAGTTGGATGTGCCGACGCCAACCGTCGAGGGATACGTCTTTCCGGACACGTACATTTTCCCGGAGCAGACCAGCGCCCGTGTTGCGATCGCTACTGCCGTCCGGCGCTTCGAGCAGATCTGGCAGCCGGCGTGGACGCTTCGTCTCGACTCGGTTGGGCTGACGCGACATGACGTGATGACGCTCGCGTCGATCGTCGAAAAAGAAGCGCGACTCCCGGAGGAGCGTCCAGTAATCGCCGCGGTGTACATGAATCGGCTACGCGACCATATGCTTCTTCAAGCCGATCCGACGGTGCAGTATGCGCTCGGCGAGCATCAAAGTCGCGTGTTGTACAAACATCTCGAGATCGAGTCCTCGTACAACACGTATAAGCACCCGGGACTCCCTCCCGGTCCGATCGCTTCACCTGGCCGGGCGAGCATCCTCGCCGCGCTCTATCCGGCCAATGTGCCTTACAAATACTTTGTCGCCTTACCCGATGGTCACCACGAATTTCGCAATGACTTCGCCGGACACGAGAGCGCACGGCGGCTGGCTCGGCGGGCGTGGGATTCCACGGCGACGAAGCACGCGGCCAATCAGACCGATACGGCGCGCCGCCATCCCCACGGTCGCTGA
>QHUV01000268.1 GCA_003222065.1 Gemmatimonadota bacterium
TTCGGTGTCAGCGTTAGGCTCGTCGTCGACCTTTCGCCGTCGCACGACCACTTCCTCGACTATCGGTCGTCGCTCGACAACACGTTCATCGACCCCCGCTCCCTCGCGCTCGCCGTAGCGCACGCGACCCGTGTCCGACCAGGAGCGCTCCCGCGGTACGCCGCGATCACCGGACGCTTCCGCGGCGGTCTGCGCGGGGGCAGACGCCAGGTCCGCTGAGTCCATGCGCACGACACGTTTCGCGCGATCGACTTCGACGATGCGCAACGACACAAGCGCGTGCCGATCGCTGCCCGTGAGATCGATGTCGAGCATGACCACTTCGCCCGCGTCCGGATCGACGAGCAACTCGCTGACTTTGCCGAGGTCCTTGCCGCCGATCGTGCGCACTTCCCATCCGCGGATGTCGGGCTCACCCTCCGCGACGTCCCAGTTTCCTAACTGCTTCAACGGCACGAGCCGTTCCGCGTCGCGCGCGTACGGTCCCACGCCGGCAGCGTCACGCTGCCGGTCGCGATTGATGTCCGCCATGCTCCTGCCTCCCGCTGTAGTTAGGGTGTCGTCGCCGGTGCGGGCGCGGGAGGGGACGTCGTCGCCGACGTCGCCGTGCGCCTACCCGAGAAGTACCACCCGACGGCAACAATGACGATGAGCAGAAGGATCAGCAGCCAAAGCCATCCACGTCCACGTTGCTGTGGCGCGACACGAATTTCCGCCATTCCTTTCTCCTCCGCTCAGTAAGGAAAGACAACGTCCTCCCTTGCTGCAAAGGAGAAGCCAGGATGTCATCCTGAGCGTAGCGAAGGTCGCGCGCGCTTCGCGCGCACTCCTGCTCCTCGCGCGACGAGCAGGAGGCCCAAACTTCGAATCACGGCCTTATTGAGCCCGTTCGGCCGCTTTCTGGAGCGCTTGCTCGGCGCAGACGCGAGCCAGATGCAATCTGAACTCGCCCTCAACGATGTCCGCCGCGGACGCCTCGATTCGCGATGCCGCGAAGGAAATTGCTTCCGCGTCCGGCGTCTTGCCGAGCAGCGCTTCCTCGAGCGCGATCGCGCGGAGTGGCATGTTGCCGAACCCCGTGACGGCCACGCGCAACCGCTGCACGCGGGCGCTCATCCGCTCGAGCTCGAGTGCCGCCGCGACGCCGACCAGGGCAAACCGGCTGGCCGGATGCGGATGCTTGGCGTACGCGCTGCCCGTCCGCGCCGTCGCTACCGGTATCCGGATGTCGGTGAGCAACTCGTTCGCGGCGAGCGCGGTCGTGTAGAGGTCGACGAAAAAGTCGGCGGCGGGAATTGTTCGCCGACCCGCCGGCCCAACAGCGACGAACGATGCGTCGAGAGCCAACATCACCGCTGGGAGGTCCGCCGCCGGATCGGCGTGGGCGATGCTACCACCGATCGTTCCGCGGTTACGCACTTGTGGATCACCGATGTGCGACGCGGCGTCGGTCAGGCCGGGTGCGGCGTCGCGAACGTCGCTGCTCGTCGCCAGCTCGGCGTACGTCGTCATTGCGCCAATCACCAGCGCGGTGCTCTCCCGGCGAACGCCGCGTAACGACGAGACATGACGCAAGTCGACGACGTGCGCCGGCTGCGCAAAGCGCAGCTTCATCAAGGGCAACAGGCTGTGGCCGCCGGCGAGGAGCTTTGCGCCGTCGCCATGCTCGGTCAGCAAGTGAAGTACTTCATCGATCGTTGCCGGGGCAGAATAGTCGAATGTCGCGGGATACATGGTCATGTCCTCCCGTCAGCGGTCCGCATCGCCGACCAAAGCTTGTCCGGCGTGAGCGGCATGTCGATGTGAGTCACGCCAAACGGCGCGAGCGCGTCCATGACGGCGTTGGCGACTGCCGGCGTCGAGGCAATCGTCCCTGTTTCGCCGGCGCCCTTGATGCCTAACGGGTTCACCGGAGTAGGCGTCACCGTGCGCGCGGTGTCGAAGCTCGGGAGCTGGTCGGCGCGCGGCACGGCGTAGTCCATCAATGACGTCGTGAGTGGCTGGCCACGCTCGTCGTACCGCAGCTCCTCCCAGAGCGCCTGCGCGACGCCCTGCGCGATGCCGCCGTGCACCATCCCGTCGACGATCATCGGATTGATGACATTGCCGACGTCGTCGACGGCAACGTAGCGGAGAATCTTCACCTCGCCGGTGTCGCGCTTCACCTCGACCACGGCGACATGCGCGCCGAACGGATAGGTGAAGTTGCTCGGATCATAGAAGGCATTTGCCTCCAGTCCAGGCTCGAGATCCTTGGGATAGTTGTGCGCGAGATACGCGGCGAGCGAGATATCGCTGAATGTCTTGGCGCGATCGGGCGCGCCGCGCACGAAATAGCGTCCGCCGTCGGCGACGATGTCCTCGGGCGCCGCCTCCAAGAGGTGTGCGGCGATTCGCTTCGCTTTGTCCGTGATCTTGCCGAGGGCGTTGTGAATGGCGGTGCCGCCGACGGCGGCGCTGCGGCTGCCATAGGTGCCCATGCCGAATTGCACGGTCCCGGTGTCCCCATGCACGATCTCGATATCCTGCATCGGAATGCCCAGCTCGTGAGAGACCAGTTGCGAGAATGTCGTCTCGTGGCCCTGTCCGTGGGCGTGTGAGCCCGTGAACACCGTGACTTTCCCCGTGGGGTGGACGCGGACAGACGCACTCTCGTACAGGCCGGCCTGCGCGCCTAACGAGCCGACGACTTGCGACGGGGCGATGCTGCACGCCTCGATGTAAGTCGAGAGGCCGATGCCGATGTAACGTCCCTCACGTCGCGCCTGCGCCTGCTCCTCGAGCAGCTTCGGGTACTCGATCTTGCGCAGCGCGAGATCGAGCGCCGGCGCGTAATCGCCGCTGTCGTACGCGAGCGCGACTGGCGTCTGATACGGGAACTGGTCCGGTGGGATGAAATTCAGCCGGCGGAGCGCGGCCGGATTCATCCCCAGCTGGTGCGCGGCGAGATCGACGAGGCGCTCGATGACGTAGGCCGCTTCGGGACGGCCCGCGCCCCGATACGCGTCGACCGGCGTCGTGTTCGTGAACACGCCATCTACCTCGGCATGGATCGCCGGAATGCGATAGACGCCCGACAGCAGCGTCCCGTACAGGTAGGTGGGCACGCAGGGCGCGAAGAGCGAGAGATACGCGCCGAGATTCGCGACCGTGCGCACGCGGAGGCCGAGCATGTGGCCGTCGGCATCGAGCGCGAGCTCGGCGTCAGTCACGTGATCGCGTCCCTGCGCGTCGGTGAGGAAACTCTCACTACGTGTCGCCGTCCACTTCACCGGGCGTCCAATCTGCTTCGTCGCCCACGCGAGTACGCATTCC
>QHUV01000269.1 GCA_003222065.1 Gemmatimonadota bacterium
CACGGCCGGGCAGATTGCGCTCGATCCGTCTTCGGGACAGATCGTCGCCGGCGATGTTGTCGTCCAGGCTGAGCGCGTCCTCGCAAACCTACGCGCCATTCTCGATGCTGCCGGCGCCTCGTGGAGCGATGTCGTGAAAACGACGGTCTATCTCCTCGATATGAACGACTTCCCTCGCGTCAATGAAGTTTACGCCCGCGCCCTTGGCGCGGCGCGGCCGGCGCGATCGACGGTGCAGGTCTCGGCGTTGCCACGCGGCGTCCTCGTCGAGATTGATGCCGTCGCGTCACTTCCACGCCGCGCCTAACGACGTTGTTCGGCCCGTACGGCTCGGCGATGATGCCGGCCGGCGGTTTAGACTCTCATCATGATCCGTCATCGTGACTCCCAATCCAACACGCGACGAGCTCTTTCGCCTCACCGCTTTCGCGCGCTGCGCGGGTTGAGCCGCCAAGCTGGGTCCGGGTGACCTGTCGCAAGCGCTGAAAGCGCTGCCCCACCGGACCGATCCGCGCCTGATCGTTGGTCGCGAGACCTTCGACGACGCGGGGGTTTTTCTGCTGTCCGAAAACCTGGCCCTCGTTCAGACGGTCGACTTCTTCGCGCCAATCGTTGACGATCCGTATCTATTCGGTCAGGTCGCAGCGGCCAACGCTTTATCCGATGTCTATGCGATGGGTGGCGAGCCACTCACCGCCCTCAACATCGTCGGCTTCCCATCGGGAAAGCTGCCGATCGAGATCCTCACTGAGATACTGCGCGGCGGACAGGACAAAGTGCACGAGGCCGGCGCCCTCATCATCGGCGGCCATACCATTATCGACGAGGAGCTCAAGTACGGACTCTCCGTCACCGGTCGTGCCGACCCTCGTCATCTCCTCACCAATGCCGCCGCAAGGGAAGGGGACAGGCTTGTTCTCACCAAGCCGCTCGGCACCGGCATACTCGCCACTGCGGCGAAGCAGGGCACCTTGTCACACGAACACCAAGAGGTCCTTCATGCATCCATGGTCGAGTTGAATCGCAACGCGAGCCGCGCCGCGCTTGCGGTCGGTGCGCGCTGCGCGACGGACATCACCGGATTTGGTCTTCTCGGCCACGCAAACCACATCGCGCGCGCGAGCAAGACGGCCCTTCACATCGACGTCGCGCGCGTGCCTGTGCTTCCCGGCGCACGCGACGCGTGGCGCGCCGGCGTTCGCACCGGCGGTGCGGAGCGCAATGAGAAATACCTCTTGGATCTTGTGGATTGGGGAACGACGTCCGATGTCGATCGTGCGCTTCTCATCGATCCTCAGACCTCTGGTGGATTGCTCGTCGCTGTCTCATCCGAACGACTCGCCGAGTATCTTTCTCTCGTTCCGGCCGGCGTCGAGATTGGCCAAGTTGGATCATCGTCGAATCCGCGCGTTGTCCTCGCATGAACGGTGAGGGGGTGGATGGAGTCTGGTGGCTTCCCTGGTCTTCAAAACCAGTGTGACCTGACTGCGTCGGGTCGGGTGGGTTCGATTCCCATACACTCCCGCCAGCCTTTGCTATGACTCGTAAGACAGCTTTGCTCGCCACTCGCGCGGCGCGGCGTGTCGGAGCTGGCATCACGCTGCTCGGTCTTGTCGCTGCCTTTGGCGCGGCGGGTGCGCAGCGGCCAGATTCGACTCGCGTGCGGTCGGCTCCGCGCGCCGCCACGACGGCTGATTCGATGAAGCCCCCACTTAGTCCCCGCCGTGCATTTCTCTATTCGGCGCTGATTCCCGGATCCGCGCAGTCCGTGCTTGGCCGACACAAGGCGGCGACAGTCATGCTCGTCATCGAAGCGATGAGCATCGCCATGATTCGCGAGTCGGCGGCCGACGTCCGCGAAGCACGTCGTATGAGTGGCGATAGCGTTGTCAGCAGCTACGTCAACGCGACCGGCGGCCTGGACACCGTCAAAACCCCGCGCCGCTTCGATACGCCGTACGTCCACGTTAGGCAGAGTCACGTCGAGGATTGGGTCGCGTTCCTCGTCGCCAATCACCTCTTCTCCGGTGCGGACGCGTTTGTCGCCGCGAATCTCTGGGATGTGCCCGCCCAGTTGCAGATTCGTGTTGGCCCCGATGGGGCACGGGTCGGCGCGAAGCTCACGTGGTGACAAACAGCTCACCCGTTGGCGTGTTCGATTCCGGCATTGGCGGGCTCACGGTCGCGCATGAGGTCATGCGGCAGTTACCGCACGAGAGCGTCACCTATTTTGGGGACACTGCCCGCGTCCCGTACGGTCCGAAGAGCCCGGAAACCGTGAGGCGCTACAGCCGCGAGATCGCGTCGTTCCTGGCCGATCAGGGCGTGAAGGCGCTCGTCGTCGCCTGCAACACGGCGACGGCGCACGCGTTGCCGACGCTGCGCGAAAGCCTAACGATGCCCGTTATCGGCGTCATCGAGCCTGGCGCCCGCGCCGCCGTGCGCGCAACGCGAAATGGTCACATCGGCGTGATTGGCACGGTTGGAACGATCAAGTCCGGAGCGTATGAGCGCGCTCTCCGTGCCATCGAGCCCTCTCTCCGTGTCACGACGCGCGCCTGCCCGCTGTTCGTGCCGCTCGTCGAGGAAGGCTGGATCGACAGTGAAGCCACGCGATTGATTGCCGAGGAGTACCTGGCGCCGATTCTTCGCGAGGAAGTCGACACGCTGGTACTCGGCTGCACGCACTATCCACTGCTGAAGCCGACCATCGCGAGCGTTCTCGGTGCCGACGTTAGGCTCATCGATAGCGCCGAGGAGACGGCGAACGAGACGGCGGCGATGTTGCAGCAGCATTGTCTTGCCGCGAGCACCACCGCCGAGCCGAGCCACCGCTTCATTGCCTCGGACGATCCGCTGATGTTCCTGCAGTTAGGCCAGCGCTTTCTCGGTGACGCGATCGAGAGCGTCGAGGTGAAGACCCTCGGCTGACCCGTCCCAACGGCGCAGCTCTACGCGCTCTGATGTCGCTCGCAGGAAAGTGGGGGCGTCGAGCCACGACCCCGCGTTGGCATACACACCGCCCGCGGGCACGCGCATGAGTGCCGGAACGTGCGAATGGCCGTAGATCAACAGCTCGAGGTCCGAACGCGACGCGAGCACTTCCGACGCGATGCGCGCCAACCCGCGGCCCTCGTCTCGGGCGCCATAACTTCTGCTTGCGTGTGAGCTATGGGTGGCGAGTCGCGTGCCGAGATCAGGATGCAGCCAACGAAACATCCCGATCGCCCACGGATGCCTGAGCACGCGCCGGAGCATTCGGTATCGACGATCTTCGCGCGGCCGTAGCCCGTCGCCATGCTCGATACGGCAGCGCCAGCCGGCGAGCTGTCCTACCCAGCCCCCAACGTGATATTCGATCCCCACGTCTCGGCGCAGGACATCGCCGCCCCAGCAGTCGTGATTCCCCGCAACCATCAACACCGACGTTCCCGCCTCGCGCAGGTCAGCGAGCGCGGCGAGCACCCGAAAGCTCGAGCGCGGGATAACCGTTCGCCACTCGAACCAAAACTCGAAGAGATCGCCGTTGACGACGAGCGAACCGGCCCGTCCCTGCAACTGCCTGAGAAACTTCAATACGTCACGCTCCACCTCCAGCTTCGCAAAGCCGAGATGCAAGTCGGAAATCACATAGCATGGTGACGAAAGCACGCGCTCATTCTAGTCGCGCGCACGCCGCTTTACAAAGCGTCCGGGCGCGGCCAATCTTCGCGCACGCCTCGAGCTCATGATGGATGACTCTAAACCGGGATTTCGGTGCTCGCCGCAGGACATCGAGCTTCGCGTGCGTTACGCCGAAACCGATCAGATGGGCGTGGTGTATCACGCCAACTATCTCGTCTGGTGCGAGATGGGACGTACCGACTTCATTCGGCGTCTTGGTCTGAGTTACGCCGAGATGGAGCGGAAGGGCATCGCGCTCGCGGTGTCAGAGCTAAGTGCACGATTCCACGCCGCGGCGCACTACGATGAGCTGATCCGCGTGCGCACGACACTCGTCGACGTCCGCTCCCGCATGATAGTCTTCGAATACGTAGTCGCGAACGCTCAAACGGAACAGCGCCTTGTCTCGGCACGCACCACTCTCGTTGCTCTGGATCGTCAAGGGAAACCCGTCTCGTTTGCTCCCGAGATTCGGCAGCTATTCATTTCCTGAGTTCGACTCGAGTTCAGCGGATGCGCCGCCTACTCCGCGCCGGCGCCTCCTCGTTTTTCGCGATGGCGAATCGGGCGCAAAGGTGCGGCGCCTACTTCTCATCGCCGGGCTGGGTTTCGCCGAGGCTGCGGGAATCGCTTGTGCGCCCGCCCTGCGTCCGTTGTCCGGGAAGTTGGCGCCTTCCGTCGTGCCGCACGCTGCTCTGCCTCTCGGATACCACCAAATTGTCTTCGATTGGGAACTCCAGGATCGAGAGCTAGCGGGACGCGGAGAGGGCGTAGCGCGGATCGCGGCCCCCGATAGCGCTCGCCTCGATCTGTTCCTGGGCGGTGGATTCGGCAGTGGTGTCGCCGTTCTAATTGACGATTCGCTTCAGGTGCCGGGTGGATCGATGGCGCGGCGCCTTATTCCGCCGCCGCCGCTTCTCTGGGCGGCACTGGGCCGCCTGGCCGTGCCGGCCTTTCGCGACACTTGCTCACGATCAAGCGCGTACAAGAGGTTCAGCCTTTTGATGCTTCGATTTGGGGCCCGTTCTAGCGTTCTTCTCGGCTTGCTTCTCGCCGGTTGCGGCATTCGTTACGGGTTTGCCGGCGGTGGTCTGCCGTCGAATATCCGCACGATGGCCGTGCTGCCCTTCGACAATCAGACAACGTCGCCCGAGGTCCAGCGTGACCTTCTCGACGCGATGCGAAAGGAGCTGCAGCGCCGGCTCGGAGTCCGTGATGCATCCGAGAGTCGCGCCGACGCGATCGTGCGCGGTGTTATCAGCGCGTACGACGTCGACGTGCCGGTCGCGGTCAGTGCCAACCCGTCGACTGCTGTCACTGCTCGACGTCGACTCCAGGTTACCGTAGACGTCGAGATTGTCGAGCAAGCAAATGGTCGCGTGCTCTTCCAGCGCAAAGGAATGCGCGGTGAGGGAGATTACGATGAGCGCGCTGAGCCCGAAGGCCGGCGACAGGCCATCCAAGTAATCGTCAACGCCATTGTCGAAGGGGCGCAGTCGCAGTGGTGAGCCGCTCCGGCCGGAGCTCTCTTGGCTGTCTGTTCCTTTTACTAATCGTTGCCGCGGCTATGTACTTCGGAGTCAACATCGGCGAAGCATATTGGCGTTTCTACGAGTTCCAGGACGCCATGCGGCAAGAGGTGCGATTTGCGAAGCAGATCTCGGATGATCGCATCAAGCTGCATCTCGCCGCGCTCGCCGACTCGTTAGGCCTTCCGGAAGAGGCGACGGCCATCACGGTGGATCGCACGTCGCGCGCCATTTCCGTCAGTGCCGAGTATTCGGAGCGCGTCGACCTCCCGTTGTTCGCGCGCATTATTCGCTTCAATCCGCGTGCGCAGGGTCCCCTTTGAGCTCTTCCATCTTCGACCCGATCCCGAAGATCATGAACTGGGACCGGGCCGGTACATGGCGTGCGGCACAGACGGGACGCCTCGTGTTCACGAATGGCGTCTTCGATCTTCTTCACCCCGGCCACGTCGATGTGCTCTTAGCGCCAAGACGTGAAGGAAATGCCCTCGTCGTCGGCGTGAACAGCGACGATTCGGTCAAGCGCCTCAAAGGACCCAGCCGACCCGTGCGGACGCTCGAGGAGCGGAGTTACGTTTTGGCGGCACTGGCGATGGTTGACGCCGTCGTTGCGTTCGAGCAGGACACACCGCTGGAGCTCATTCTTCACCTCCGCCCTGATGTGCTGGTTAAGGGAGGGGATTACGCGAGTGACACCGTTGTCGGTTCACACGAGGTGCGCGGCTGGGGCGGCCGTGTCACGATCGTCCCCCTTACCGCGGGACATTCCACTACGTCGTTAATTGAGCAACTTCGTGACAGGCGACGCTGAGCCGCGGCGAATCGGCCGAAGTCACGACCAGCTCCGCTCCGTAACGCTCGAGCGAGAGGTCGCACCGTACGCCGAAGGATCGTGCCTCGTTAGCTTCGGCTCCACGCGGGTGTTGTGCACCGCGTCGGTCGAGGAGGGAGTGCCGGGTTGGCGGCGCGGCCGAGGCGAAGGCTGGCTTACGGCCGAGTACGCGATGCTTCCACGCGCCACGCGGACGCGAACCGCGCGCGAACGCTCACAGCTCGGTGGGCGCACTCAGGAAATTCAGCGCTTGATCGGCAGAAGCATTCGCGCCATGCTCGACAACTTCGCGTTTGGGGAGTATACCATTCGCCTCGATTGTGACGTGCTCGTCGCTGATGGCGGTACGCGAACGGCCGCCATCACTGGGGCGTGCGTCGCGACGGTGGACGCGTTCAGTTGGCTGGTCTCCTCGGGTCGGCTCCCGCACTCGCCCGTGCGTCGTCGCGTCGCCGGTGTCAGCGTCGGCATCGTTGGCTCGACGCCTCGGCTGGATCTCGACTATGCAGAGGACGTCATCGCGGCGGTCGACATGAATGTCATCATGAGCAGCGAAGGGCGCTTCGTGGAGGTGCAGGGAACCGGCGAACACGGCACCTTCGCTCGCGATGACCTGGACGATCTGTTATCGCTCGCCGTGCGCGGGCTCCGCGAAATCGATGCGCTTCAGCGGCGCACCTTGGGCGAGTGAGCGTTGAGCAATTGCTCATCGCGACACGAAGCGAGGGCAAGCTGCGGGAGCTGCGACCCTTCTTCGACCGCGTGGGACTGCCGATTATCGATCTGCGCCAGGCCGGACTTCCGCCGACGCCAAGCGAGGATGACCTCGAAGACGCCGACACCTTTGAGGCCAACGCCCTGGCAAAGGCGCGGCACTTTGCGAGGTTCGCCGGCCGTGCTGTGGTTGCAGACGACTCCGGTTTGGAGGTCATGGCACTCGGCGGACGTCCCGGCGTTCACAGCAAGCGTTGGAGCGGCCGATCCGATCTCGGGGGGCGGGGCCTGGACGACGCGAATAACGCCCGTCTCATGAAAGAGCTCGATGGCGTTCTCGATCGCCGTGCTCGTTATGTATGTGTGGCGGCGTTCGTGGAGGGCGAGACGGAGCTCGTGGCTCGCGGCACCGCGGCCGGATTGATTCTCGACCGCGCG
>QHUV01000270.1 GCA_003222065.1 Gemmatimonadota bacterium
CGAATCGTCCTTGAAGTATGCGGTCAGCGCAACGGCGATCGTTTCACCGATGCCGCGGATGGCGAGAATGTCGTCTGCCGACGCGCGCGCGAGTGCGTCGAGATCGCCAAAGTGGCGCGCCAACAACTCGGCCGCCGTGGCTCCGACGTGGCGAACGCCAAGCCCGAATAGCAGACGTGAAAGCGGCTGTGACTTCGATGCCGCAATCGCGGCGACCAGCTGCTGCGCACTCTTCTCGGCGAAGCCATCGAGCTCGAGAAACTGCTCCTCGGTCAGGAAAAAAAGATCGCCGACGTCGTCAATGAAGTCGGCTTCGATGAGCTGTTGGATTCGTGCGTATGAGAGACCACGAATGTCCATCGCGCCTCGTGAGGCAAAGTGCACGAGGCCTTCGAGCTGCCGGCCAGGGCACGCGACGTTCGGACAATAGATCGCGACCTCTTCTTCATCGCGCTCGACTTTGGTCCTACAAACGGGGCAGTGCGTCGGCACGCGCACTTTCTTCGGCGGGTCGTTAGGGTCACGGCGCTCGGGTATCGGACCAATGATTTGCGGAATGACCTCGCCCGCGCGCTTTACTTGTACCCAATCGCCTGGGCGGAGGTCTTTCTCTCTTATCAGGTCGAAATTGTGGAGCGTCGCGAGCTTTACAGTAGCGCCGCCGATTTCCACGGGCTCGAGCATCGCGAAGGGATTCAGTGCGCCGGTGCGGCCGACGTTCACCTCGATGGCCAGCAGTTTCGTCTCGGCGATGTCGGGCGCGAACTTGCGCGCGATCGCATAACGAGGCTCCCGCGCGACGATACCCAGCTCCTCCCACAGTCCCAACCGGTCGACCTTCACGACGGCGCCGTCGATGGCGAAATCGAGTGTCGCGCGGACGCGCGACTCGAGCGCGCGAGCCCACTCGTGGACCTCCTCGAGCGACGCACAGCACAACCGGTGAGGAGCGACGGGAATGCCCCAGGTCTTCAACTGGTCGAGCAAGTCGGACTGCCGCTCGACGGCGAGCCTCACACCCCGCGGAACGGCGATGGCGTAACCGAAGAAACGCAGCGGACGCGACGCGGTGATCGAGGAATCGAGCATGCGGACCGCGCCTGACGCCGCGTTTCGCGGATTCGCGTACACCGGCTCGGCGGCCTTGACGCGATCTTCGTTCAGCTTCTCGAAGCCGCTGAATGGCATATAGACCTCGCCGCGAATCTCCATCAGTTGCGGATAGCCGCGCCCCTTGAGCTTGAGCGGAACGTCGTGAAGGGTGCGGATGTTCGGCGTGATGTCTTCACCGATGGTTCCGTTGCCGCGCGTCGCTCCCGTCACGAGGACGCCATTCTCATACGTCAAGCTCACCGCCGCGCCGTCGATCTTGAGCTCGCAGTTGTATCCGGCGCGGCGCACTTCTTCTCCAGCGAGTCGCACGATGCGCTCCTCCCACGCCGCGAGCTCGTCCTCGTTGAACGCGTTACCTAACGACAACATCGGCACGAGGTGCTGGTGCTTGGCGAGCTGGCTCTGCGGCTCCGCGCCGACGCGCTGCGTCGGCGAATCCGGCGTCCGCAACGTCGGCTGCTGCTCCTCGAGCTCCTTCAACTCGCGCATCAGCCGATCGTACTCGGCGTCCGATGTCGTCGGTGCGTCGAGCACGAAGTACTCGTAGTTGGCGCGATCTATTTCCTCGCGCAGCCACTTGGCGCGCGCGGCGAGGTCGTGGTGGAGTTCGGGACTCAATTGCTCGACACAGGGGACTGGTGGGTACTCATGAGCGTTTGTGCGGCAACGACAAATCTGATGCACGGGCCCGCCTGTGCACCCGCGGCAGTCAGCCTCGCGCTTCCTCCTCCAAAACCTCCATCGCCACCGACACCAACCTCTCCAACTCCTGATCCGATGCCTTCGGCAATAAGGTCTCCGCCCACATATGGTCCTCACTCGTCGCATAACGATCGAGGAGCCGCCGAACGTATCCGATCAGGGCGATGCGCTGCAGCTCGGAGCGACGCTGAACTTCCGAGGCGCCCTGCTGTGAGCGCATCAACGTCTCGAACCGATGCGCATTGCGTAGCGCTTTCGCGGTGAGCGACGCCACCACTTGGCAAAAATGCACGTCCGCGTCCGAGAACGGTTCCGCCTCGCGCTCGGTGCGGAGGAAGATCGCGCCGATGACGGTACCCTGCCACTGAATCGGCACGACGACGATCGATCGCACGTTGCGCGTGTCCAGCGTCGACTTGATCGAGCGCAACATCGGGTCGCTCGTCGCGTCCGGTATGAACACCGTCTCCTTCGAGTCGAAGGCGCGCTTGAGCTCCGGATAGCGATTCAGATCGACGAGGAGATTGCGAATCGTCGGATCTTCGTAGCTCGCGACGAGCCGGACTTCGTCTTTCTCGCCCGCGAGAAAGATCGCGCATCGGTCCAAGCCAAAGGCATCACCAAGCTTGCGCGCGATACTCTGCAGAATATCCACGAAGTGCAGCGACGAGGATATCTCCTGCAAGATGTCGACGACGGCGCGGAGGTGATCGCGTTCCTTTTGCAGCTCGGCCACACGGCTCCTCAGCCGCGCGACCTCGTCGTCACGGCCGAAGCTCGCCGGTTCCTCCGCTATCGGCGAGGCTGGGTTGCTCCCGACTGACCGGTCGCTCGCGTTCGCCGCCATCCGGCCGCTTGGGTTTCTCGCCGAGTTGCTCTGATCCATGTTCCGCGATGTGCGCGTTGAAGGCGTCACCGTCGAAACGGATCACTCGATTCCGACCCGTTTCCTTCGCAACGTAAAGCGCGTCGTCCGCCGCACGAACCAGTGCGTCGCAGCTGGCGACGCGCGGATGGGGCCAACCAGCGACACCAAAGCTCGCCGTGCGCTTGATCGTGCCGCCGTCGAACGTGAATGTACGCGACTCCACTTCCTTGCGCACCCGCTCGGAGAACGTCACGGCCGCATCGAGCACGGTACCTGGCAAGAGCAGCATGAACTCCTCGCCCCCATAGCGGCCGACACGATCGACCTTCTCGCGTGCTTCGTTTTTCAGAATGCGCGCGAACTGCTTGAGGACCGCGTCACCGGCCTGGTGGCCGTACGAGTCGTTCACGGCCTTGAAGCGATCCAGATCGCACATCACGCACGACAGCGGCTCATTCAGTCGTTTCGCGTGTGCGAACATCGAGTCCAGCTGCTGCTCGAGGTGGCGCCGATTGTCGATCCCGGTCAGGCCATCGGTCTGCGACATGTAACGAAGCCGTTCGTTCGCCTCGAGCAGCTGTCGCTCGCGCTCCTCGAGCTCCTCCTGCAATCGTTTGATGCGCAGCATCGACTTGAGCCGCGCCTTCAGCTCCGGAAACTCGATCGGCTTTGTGATGTAGTCGTCCGCGCCGGCCTCGAGTCCTTCGACCTTGTCCTCGGTCGTGTCGAGCGCCGTCTGCATGATGATCGGAATGAACGGCAGATTCGTGTTCGACTTCACGCGCCGCGCGACTTCCATTCCGTCGATGTGCGGCATCATTACGTCGAGGAGGATCAAATCGGGGGGCGACGCCTCGACCTTCTCCAATGCCTGCCCCCCGTCCATTGCCGACTCGGTCGTGTACCCCCACGACTCGAGACGTGCGCGCAACAGCTCTACGTTGTCTTCGTGATCGTCGACGATCAGAATGCGCGCCGACGTCTCCAGCTCATCTCCCATTGTCCTTCCCGAGGAAGCGCTGCACCTCGGCGACCACGGCGCGTGGCTCGCACGGCTTCGCGAGATATCCGTCACAACCCACTTCCATCGCCTTCTCCCGGTCCGAGGCCAAGGCGTGCGCCGTCAGCGCGATGATCGGAATCTGACGCGTCTCGGGATCGTGCTTCAGCACCTGCGTCGCCTCCCACCCGTCGATGATCGGAATCGAGATATCCATGAGAATCAGATCCGGCTTTTCCGCTCGTGCCTTGGCGATGCCCTCCTCGCCATTCAGTGCCTCCGTCACGGAGTAGCCGAAATGCCGCAGGATGGTGGAATAGACGATGCGGTTGTCCTCGTTGTCTTCAACCAGCAGTACCGTCTTGCCGTTCGTGGACATGAGTCTCCTCACACGCCGGCGCTAAGGCCAGCGCGATGGAGTGGGGGTGTTGACGACAACGCGGAATCCGACGGTATGCTCGCAAGTTTCTTACCATATGGCAGGGAGTTAGGCTCGATGTCCTACGCTGGGAAGGATCCCCGCTCGCGCCGCACCGTCGTCCACCGCTCGGGCGAAGGCCGGCAGCTGGAGCGTGAGATCTCGATTACCTCACGCGGGATTGCGCGCACCGCACGTCCCGCACGTGCCCAGGAAGGGGAACTGGATTGGCAACACATCGCCATATTCGCCGCCGGAGCACTGGTTGGCCTGACACTGGGCGCGGGCGCCGCCCTGCTGCTCGCGCCGCAGAGCGGTGAGCGGGCGCGGCACACCATCGCGCGGCGCGGGCGCCGCTTGCGCGCGCGGACTGCAGACGCGTGGGACGACCTGCGCCATGAGCTGCGCTTCGCCGCGCGCCGAGGCCGGCGAAAGCTGGCGCGCAAACTCGGACGGGCCGTGCGCGATCGTCGTGAGCGGCGCGCACTGCGCGAGCAGGAGCCAGCCGTCGACTAGCGGAG
>QHUV01000271.1 GCA_003222065.1 Gemmatimonadota bacterium
TTCGCCGATCTCGACGCGTTGCGTGACGTCGTCGGGTCACCGGCACACCGCGCCCTCGCCGCCGATATCGCGCAGCGCGCGGTGACATTGCTCCGCGACCGCGACTCTATTGTCCCCACGCGCGCTGGCCATGCGCTCATTGTACAGTATGCGCCGGAGACGGAGCTCAAGGCTGGCCGCGTCTTCGCGCCGACGCTGCTCGCCGCGCTGCCCGGCTCGCGCGTCGCGAAGATCTCGCCGTCAGTGAATCGTCAGCAGCTGGACTCGATCACCGCACAGGGGCAGGGCATTGACCGCATCATCATTGCTGCCTACGTGCGCCGCATCGAAGGCGAAGGACGCTTCGCGATGTCGCAACAGGTTGCGACATGGATCGATTCGCTCGCGAAACAGAGCGCAGGTCCGAAGCTCGAGGTCGTCGCCTTCGGGAATCCATACCTTATCCGACAGTTCCCGAACGTCGGGACCTACCTTGCGACCTACGGCGTCTCTGATGATCTCGAGCGCGCGGCCGCGCGCGCCTTGGTGGGAATGGCGCCGATATCGGGCCGCGCACCGATCTCGCTCCCTGGTTTTTTCAAAGCCGGAGACGGGCTCTCGCGTTGAGATTCGACTGTCATCCCGAGCGCAGCGAGGGATCTGCACTTGATGGGCTAAGTGCAGATCCCTCGTCGCTACGCTCCTCGGGATGACAACTACGCTCCTCGGGATGACCACTACGCTCCACACCCCACGCGCCTACGACCAGTTCGACACGCCTCCATGATCCTTGCAGGCGTTACTCTTCGAACGACCCGTCCAAACCGTCCCGTCATTGCAATTCGCCTTGTACGTCTTTGGGTGCACCGCCTTCTGGGCGCCCTTGCTGACGTCGCCGGCTGCTTCCTTCGTTCCGTGCCCCGCCTTCTTCGCGGTCTTCTTGACGCCATGGCCGACGTCGCCGGCGGCTTCGCTCACGTTGTGACCGGTCGTCTTAGCGCCCTTGGCCACGTTCCTCGGCGTCCGCTCCGCTTCGTCCTTGACGTCGATCGCCGCCTTGTTCAGCTGCTTGCCAACGCGATTCAGTCCGCCGGGTTTCTGCACGCCGCCGTGGTTCGCGCAGGCCTCATCGGATGTGACGATGGTGTTGTCCGCGCACGTAACCTTCTTCTGCTGAGCGCCGGCGACTGCAGGCACGAGACACGCCACCGTCAGCAGGTACAGAACAGATTGCATCTTCATCGTTCCTCCTCGGTCGAGATGTTCCGCAACCGCTCTCTCTATGCGGGAATCGTTCCTATAGACTCGGCGCGGAGCGGGCGTTCGCCCGATCCGGCTCTATGGACGAGCCGGGTTGGCGCCTCCATTCTCCTTTCGTGACGAGTGTCACGACGCCAAAACCCACCTCGTCATTCTCTCGAACGGACCCACTCAATGCGCCTGACCCTTTTCGCCGCGGTCTTACCGATGCTTGTCGCGGGTAGCACGCTGCCAGCGCAGAACCCGGCAACACGGTCTAAACCGCTATCCGCCGACGCCCGCCAGCTGCTGCGACTCGAGGATCAATGGGCCGCGGCGTTGGTGAAGCGCGATGCGTCGTTCTTTCGGCGAACGCTGCACCCCGATTTCGTGTATTCGGACGAGCGCGGCACCTTCACCAAAGCGCAGGTGATTGCCGAGCAGGTGGGCGGCACGGATAGCGTCACGTATGCCGCGAACGAGGGCATGCAAGCTCACGTGCACGCACCGGCCGCCGTCGTTACGGGAACACTCATCGTCCGTGGCCGCGGTGCCAACGGCGCCTTCGAGCACCGCTACCGGTATACGGATAGCTGGATACGGCAGCGCGGCGCTTGGGTCATGATCGCGTCCCAGGACTACGACATGCCCCGCTCCAAATGATCACTAAATCCTTCCATCGCCTAACGCCGCGAATGTCCACACGCTTTCGGCAGTCGCTCGGCATCGTCGTCGCGATCGTCCTGCTCGACCCGTCGCTCTCCAGGCTGCGCGGCCAGCGCTTCGAGATCGCCGTAAGTCCAAGCGCCCGCGCCGAGCCGGTCACCGGTCGGGTCTATGTGGCGATCAGTCGATCGCTCGGGCGGCAAACGCCGATCGAGCAAACTGGCGAGACGGGCGTCCCCCTCTTCGCCGTCAACGTCAGCGCGCTCGCCCCAGGTGCAAGCGCCGCGATCGACGCCACCGCGTTCGGTCACCCGATCCAAAGCCTGCGCGACCTGCCACGCGGCGAGTACTGGGCGCAGCCGTTCGTGAACGTCTATACGCGCTTCGCGCGCAGCGATGGCCACACCGTTTGGCTGCACATGGACCAATGGGAGGGCCAGAACTGGAAGCGCTCGCCGGGAAACCTTTATGGCGATCCGGTCCAAATCAAATGGGACCCGGCCAGTCGTACAGTGATTCGTCTAATCGCCGACAAGGTCATTCCACCGATCAGGGCGCCTAACGACGACGAGCATGTGCGTCGCATCAAGATACAAAGCGCTATCCTCAGCAAGTGGTGGGGACAGCCCATATACCTCGGCGCGACCGTCCTTCTCCCGAAGGACTACGACAGGCACCCCGATGTGCGCTATCCGATCGTGTACGATGAGGGACACTTCTCGTTGCGCGCGCCGGGTGGCTTTGGGGACACGACCGGGCGCGGCGCCGCCTTCAGTCGATATTGGCAGAGTGATAGCGCGCCCCGAATGATTCTGGTGACGCTCCAGCATCCGTCGCCTTACTACGATGATTCGTATGGTGTGAACTCGGCCAACAACGGTCCCTACGGCGACGCGATCACCCAAGAGCTGATCCCTGCCGTCGAGGGGAAGTTTCGCGCGTTAGGCACACCGTGGGCACGGCTCCTCACCGGCGGCTCGACCGGCGGGTGGATCTCCCTCGCGCACCAGGTGCTCTACCCCGATTTTTACGGCGGCACGTGGTCACTTTGTCCCGACGGCGTGGACTTTCGCTACCACCAGATCGTCAACGTTTACGCCGACACGAATGCCTACTGGCTCGATCGCGGCTGGATGCGTGTCGAGCGACCGAGTCAGCGTCGTCCCGACGGCAACATCGAGGCGATGATGAAAGACGAGAACTGGTCCGAGCTCGTGCAAGGCGACCGTTCACGCTCCGGCGGGCAGTGGGACATCTGGGAGGCGACGTACGGCCCGGTGGACGCCGACGGCTATCCGAAGCGCATCTGGGACAAGCGCACCGGCGTCATCGACAAGAACGTCGCCGCCTACTGGCGGGAGCACTACGATCTCCGCTACATCCTCGAGCGCGATTGGCGCACGCTCGGCCCCAAGCTCGCCGACAGGATCAACGTGTACGTCGGTGACGCCGATTCGTATTTCCTGAACATGGGTGTGCACCTCCTCGACACCTTCCTGCGACAGGCGGCGAGCCCAAAGTGGACGGGCGAGATCGTGTATCAGCCCATGGCGCCACACTGTTGGGGGCCGAGCCTCGAGGAGCTCCTGCCCAAGATGGCGGCGCAGGTGCAGCGGCACGCACCAGTCGGGGCGTCGAACGGCTGGAAGTACTGAGCGGGATCGTCCTCCGAGCCTAACGACACTGCGCGCGCTCGTCCTTCTCCTGGCACTAGCGCTGGCGGCATGCCAGCAGCCGGTTGACGTATCCTGGCATGCGGAGGCGGGCTATCGCTGGCGTGCGTTACGTGTGGTAACGGGCGGCAGGACCCATTTCGACGCGCTCACCAGCAGGCGCACGGGACTCACGCATCGCAACGACGTCAGCGACGAGCACGCA
>QHUV01000272.1 GCA_003222065.1 Gemmatimonadota bacterium
ACCCCGAGATTCAAATCGAGGCGCAGCAGGACATGGCGATGGGCGGCAGCTCAAATGTGTCGCTGCTGACAATCGGATCGCACACCGGCACACATGTCGACGCGCCGAGCCACATGATTCCCGGCGGAGCGGGCGTCGAGGCGCTTCCCCTCGATGCGCTCATTGGGCCCGCGCTCGTCATGTCGTTCGACGACGACGTCATGGCCGTCACCGAAGCCTACCTTCGCGCTCAACCGATCGCAGGACATGAACGGGTGCTTTTGAGGACGCGAAACTCGCGGTTCATCCGCGAGCGCGATTTCCGCCGCGACTACACGTATCTCGCGCCCGACGGCGCCGAGTATCTCGTGTCGCTCGGCGTGCGTCTCGTCGGAGTCGACTACCTCTCGATCGAACAATTTCATTCCGGCCATCACCGCACGCACAAGACGTTGTTGTCGCGCGGCGTCGTCATCGTCGAAGGGCTGGATCTCTCCGATGCGCCGGCAGGGACGTATGAGCTGTATTGCTTGCCGATTCTCCTCACCGGTGTCGATGGCGCGCCCGCTCGCGCGGTTCTCATCGGATGAGCGCAATCAATCAGGTGCTTTTCGACATCGGTGGCGTGCTCGGATCCAATGGATGGGATCGCGAGCAGCGCGCCGTCGCCGTCGAGAAGTTTGCACTCGACGGTGAGGACTTTCAGTACCGTCACGAAGAGACCGTCGGCGCGTTCGAGTCCGGGCAGATCTCACTCGACGAGTACCTCGACGTCACCGTCTTTTGGCAACCTCGCGCTTTCTCGCGCGACGACTTCAAGCGATTCATGTTCAGCCTCAGCACGCCATGGGCTGATAGCCTGGACGTCGTCCGGCGGCTGCGCCAGAGGACGCGCGGGCGGCCGACGCGCGTTCGCATGGCGACGCTCAACAACGAATCTCGCGAGCTCAACGAGTACCGCATTCGGTACTTCGGCCTTTGTGAGCTCTTCGACGTTTTCTTCAGCTCCTGCTGGCTTGGCGTACGCAAGCCTACCAGGCAAATCTATGAGCGCGTGCTGGGAATGACCCAAGCCGATCCCGCAAGTAGCGTTTTCGTAGATGACCGAGAACAGAATCTCGCGCCGGCGCGGGCGCTCGGGATGCAGACGATTCATTTCAGGAGCGCCGATCAGTTATCGCGCTCGTTGGCCGGGTTAGGATTCGATGTATGATTGTCATTCCGAGCGAAGCGAGGAATCTGCTGTTGGCTCGGCGAGAGGGACGGGAGCAAGCGCGCAGCGCTTGCGACATCATATAAGACACGCTGCGAGCGCCAGCGGGCAGGAGTCACGACATGCAAATGGCAATGATCGGCCTCGGCCGGATGGGCGGGAACATGGTCGAGCGCCTCATGCGCAACGGACATCAGACCGTCGTCTACGATCGGAGCGCCGATGTCGTCGCGAAGTATCAAAAGCTGGGCGCGACGCCGGCGCACGATCTCGCCGAGGTCGTCACGAAGTTGAAAACGCCGCGCGTCGTCTGGATCATGGTGCCGGCCGGCGCGCCAGTGGACGACACGATCCAGGCACTGGTGCCGAGCCTAACGAAAGGCGATATCATCATCGACGGCGGCAACTCGAACTTTCACGACACGATGCGCCGCGCCGCGTCGCTCGCCAAGCAGGGGATCGAGTTCGTGGACAGCGGCACGAGCGGCGGCATTTGGGGGCTCGAGAATGGGTACTGCCTGATGGTCGGGGGCAGCGACCGCGCGGTGAAACAGTGCGAGCCAATCTTTCGTGCGTTAGCGCCCGAGGACGGCTACGCGCACGTCGGCCCGAGTGGCGCCGGCCACTACGTGAAGATGGTGCATAACGGGATCGAGTACGCGTTGTTGCAGGGCTATGCCGAAGGGTACGAGATCCTTCACGCCTCGAAGGACTTTCCCAGGCTCGATCTGCGTCAGATCGCTGAAGTCTGGCAGCACGGGAGCGTCGTTAGGTCGTGGCTCAACGAGCTGGCCGTTCGTGCGTTCTCCCGCGACGTGTCGCTCTCGGACCTGAAGGGCTACGTCGCCGATTCCGGCGAGGGGCGGTGGACGGTCCAGGAGGCGATCGACAGCGACACGCCCGCGCCGGTGATCACGCTGTCGCTGATCATGCGCTTCCGCTCGCGCCAGAGCGACACGTTCGCCGGCAAGGTCATCGCCGCTTTGCGCAATGAATTCGGCGGCCACGCGGTGACGAAATCATGACCGCCACCGCGAGCGCCGTCGTTACACCACGACCCAGCGTTCAGATCAGCGGCATCGGACCAGCCCGCGACCGCGCCGATCCGTGCACGATGGTGATCTTTGGCGCAATGGGCGACTTGACGAAGCGGAAGCTCATGCCCGCGCTATACGAGCTCATGAAAGAAGGCCTCGTCGACGAAGAGTTCGCGGTGCTCGGCGTCGGCCGCGAGGCGTGCGACAATGATGAAGCGTTCCGCTCCCGCATGCGCGAAGCAATTCAGCAATCGGACGAAGTGCACGGCTTTGACCAGGCACTGTGGAACTCGTTATGCGAGCGTCTCCACTACACGTGCGTCGAGCTCACCGACGCCAGGGAGTATGCAAAGGTCGGCGCGCGTCTCGCCGACATCGAATCGACGCGCGCGCCCGAGGACCGCAATCGGCTCTTCTACCTTGCCGTACCACCGAGCGTGTTCGAGCCGATCGTGCGTAACCTCTCAACGACCGGGCTGGCACCGCGGAGCAAAGATCCTGGCGAACGACCGTGGGTGCGCGTCGTCGTCGAAAAGCCATTTGGCCGCGACCTCGAGACGGCGACGACTCTGAACCAGCTCGTGCTCAGTCTCTTCGCCGAGCATCAGGTCTTTCGTATCGACCACTACCTCGGGAAAGAGACCGTCCAGAACGTGCTCGTGCTCCGGTTCGCGAACTCGATCTTCGAGCCGTTGTGGAATCGGCAGTGGATCCACCACGTCCAGATCACCGCATCGGAGGACGTCGGCGTGGAAGCCCGCGGGCGGTACTACGAGGAAGCGGGTGTCGTGCGCGACATGTTTCAGAACCACCTGCTTCAATTGCTCGCGTTGACGGCGATGGAGCCGCCATACACGATGAGTGCCGGTGCCGTGCGCGACGAGAAAGTCAAAGTGCTCAAGTCGGTGCGCTGGCTCGACCCGGAGAGGATCCCGCGGAGCGCCGTTCGCGCGCAGTACCGCGCCGGCCCGGTGAATGGGAAGCTCGTCAGCGGATATATCGAGGAGAAGGACGTCGACCCGTCGTCGACGACGCCGACATACGCCGCGCTACGGCTCAATGTCGACAATTGGCGCTGGAACGGCGTGCCGTTCTATCTTCGCTCGGGTAAGCGAATGAAGAAACGCGTCTCGGAGATCGCCGTGACGTTCCGCTCGCCGCCGCACCTCATGTTCGGCAATCAGACGCGTGGCGTCCTCCAGCCCAACACACTCGTTATGCGCGTACAGCCTGACGAGGGCGTCAACCTGAACTTCGAGGTCAAGGTCCCGGGCGCCGCGGTTGCGTTGACGTCCGAGGTAGAGGTCGCGCCGGTCGACATGGATTTCACCTATGACGAGGTCTTCGGCGAGACGTCAGCGCCCGCGTACGAGACGCTCCTCCTCGACATCATGATCGGCGAGGCGACGCTATTCACGCGGAGTGACGAGGTCGAAGCCGCCTGGCGCGTCATCGACCCCCTCATTCACTACTGGGAAGAGAATCCCCCGGACCAGATGCCGACCTACGCCGCCGGCACCTGGGGGCCTCGCGAAGCCGATGAGCTGATCGCGAGGGACAAGATCAGGTGGCGAGAGCCGTAGAGCGTTGGGCGGAGCGTGGAGCGCAACGCTGATTAGCGTTCGCTCAACGCGCTACGCTCGACGCACTCCCTCAAAATCGATCCACCCTTTCGCCGCATCCGTTCCGACCAGCTTCACGTTCACGCGATCGCCGACGTCCATGCCATGGTCGCCGCGCACGACACGACCCTCGGCCGGGGGATGTAACAGGCGCACGTAGGTTCCCTTTTGCGACCGACCGGTGACGATCGCGTCGTAACGCTCACCGATGTGATCGGCGAGCATCAACGCCGCGCCAACCTTGCGCATCGTGCGCTCGACCTTCCGCGCGGCGTCCTCACGCTCGGTACAATGTTGGGCGAGCTCTCCGAGGTCCGCGTCACTATACGGCGCCGCGGTACCGGCGATCGCCGCCTTCACCAACCGCTGCGTGATCAGATCCGCATAACGACGATTGGGGGCGGTGGCGTGCGTATAGTCATGC
>QHUV01000013.1 GCA_003222065.1 Gemmatimonadota bacterium
CGTCATCGCGGACCAGCGTAGTCCGCGCTGGCGCTTTTGACCTATGACCAGCGCCCGCTACGGAAGTACCCACTGGCTGCGCCCGGGATGACGTTCGTTGCCCTCCCACTCAGCCTTTTCTTATCAGCTCATCCAGCACGGCGGCCAACTTGCGCACGCGTGTCGGGTCCGTCGCACTCGCAGCCTCCATCTGGAGTTGCGTGGAAAGCTGGGACATTGCCGTGCGCCGCTCGGCGCCGGTCATCGCCTCGATTTGCTCGAGTTGCGCCGTGATCCGAACCAAGCGATCCCGGGCGATTCCATTGCCGCGCGCAAGCTGATCCAGATACGACCGAGCGACGGCGAAGCTCGCCGGCCAAACGAGTAGTGGTTGATCCTGGACGTTCAAGAAGTCGAAGTGCACCGACTTCGCGGCGTCGATCTCGTTCTGCGACAGATAGGCGCTCGGCTTCAGGTCAAAGATGTCGAGTCCGCGTGAGATCTCGGAGCCGACGATGTGCCCGTTGTACCAATACGCCGACCAGTAGCCACCATCGACGAGCTTCGTGGCGTCCATCGGACCGCGGTCGAAGTACGCGATCTCCACCGGGTGCGAGGGATACGTCCAGTCGAACACCGAGATGCCGCCCTGATACCACGCCTGCACCATCACGTCGCGGCCAGGAATCGGAATCAACGAGCCGTTATGCGCAACGCAATTTTCCTGCTGTGTTTGTGGAGCGGACAACTTATAATAACTCTTGAAACTCATCTCGTTGCCGCTGATCGTGAAGATCGCGTCGGCGCCCCACTCGTGCTTGTCCGTCGCGCGGCAACGGGGCTGCGACCCGCCGCCCCACTCGTCGGAGAAGAGCACCTTCGAGCCGTCGTTGCTGAACGTCGCCGAGTGCCAGAAGGAGAAGTTCGAGTCGGCAACGGCGCCGATCCGCTTTGGATGGGCGATGTCGTGAATGTCGAGGAGCAGGCCATATCCCGCGCATGCACCGCCCGCGAGGCCCATTGCCGGGTACACGGTGATGTCGTGGCACTGCGTCGGCCCGCGTTGCGCGAGCGCGGGATTGAAGGGCCGCGCTGGGCGTGGGGCAGCCACCGCGCCGGACCGAGCAGCCGCGGCGCGAGCCGAATCACGCGCCGCGATGTCAGCCGGCGTCTCGGCATGTCTCGCCGGCGCGGCCAAGCTGTCGAAAATACGCGGCGAGCTGACAATGTGCGCCAGCTCAGGATGCGCGAGCGGCACCTGAATGACCTCGATGCGGAACAGCGCACTGTTCGGATCCTCTTCCGGCAGTGCACCCGAGCAGCCGGCGAGCTCGTTAGGCGAACGCACTCCGGCAGAGCCCGATACGTAGATGTAGACGTTGAGCGCGTCCCCGGGACTCGACACGACCGTGTGGGTGTGAGAGCCGCGGCAGGTCTGTACAGTCGTGATGTACTTCGGATTGGCGATGTCGCTGATGTCGATGATGCGAATCCCGCGCGCCCGCTCGTGGCTCACGGTATCCACGACGCCCTGCAGACCACAATCGACGCGGCCATTCGTTGCCTCGGCCGAAACGAAGAGAAGATTGCGATACACCGAGACGTCGCTCTGCGACCCGGGGCAGACGTACGCCGTCTTCAGTGTGGGTTTATTCGGGTTCGAGATATCCCACACCTGCCAGCCGCTGTAGTTGCCCTGGAAGACGTAATTCCCGGTGAACGCGAGATCGGAGTTCACCAGCCGCCGATCGCCGGGCGTACTCTCATTCAGGAAATCTTTCGACGGACGCGTCATCGACACGGCGCGGAGGTTCCATATCGCCTGGCCGGCGTTGAACCATCCGGACGGGAGGCCGATGCGCGGGTCCGGTGAGGGCGGATTCGGCGACATGTCCGGCACGCCCGCGAGCGAGATGCCGTTCATCGACGACGAGCGAGCGCATGCCGCAAAGGCGAGCACGCCGAGCGAAAGGCACACGGACAACGATTTGAGTCTCATTGTTGATCGGGTTGGAGTCGGGTGTTATTTGCGCGTGTCGGCGCCAAGCATCAGGCGCATCCGATCTATTTCCGTCGTCTGGTCCGCGTTTACGTCGGACGCGAAGCGGAAGACGTAAAGCTCCTGGCCCGCACCGGGGCTGGCAAATAGTTGATCGACCATGGTGATCGCACCTTGGTGGTGCTGGATCATGAAGGTCAGGAAGAGGCGGTCGAAGTCCGGTCCGCGCGCCGCGTCGAGCTGGGACATCTGCTCGGGCGTCAGCATCCCCGGCATCATCGTGGACGGGGACATGCCCGGCATGTCGTGTCCCATCTCGTAATGCGCAAGCGGATCCGGCACGTCCTGATGACGCTCGCGGAGCCAGCGTTGCATGAATCCCATCTCGTCACGCTGGGCGACGTCGATGCGCTGAGCGAGAATTTTCACGTCGGGCCGTGCGCCGTGACTTTGCGCCCACCCGGCCATAACCACCGCCTGCGCGTGATGGTGGATCATGCCCTGCATGAAGTGGACATCCGCCGCCGTGAACGCCATCCGGCCGCTGTCCGCGCGCGCCTGTTCAGCTGGTGTGAGCGGCGATGAGCCGCCCGGCTGGACGCTGGTGTGCGCCGATTGGACCGCGGTCGTGCAGGCCGTGGCCGCAGCGGTCGCGAACAGGCTCACCGCGACTACTGACAGACGCGATCTCGTCATGGATCAACCCTCCAACTCTTCGAGGCTTGGTTCGTTGACCAGAGAACGTATACCGCAGTGCGGGCGTTGGAAGGGGTTGCCCGCCCGCCTCGCGCAAGGTCAATAGCGTGATCGCGGACGAATCCCTCGTCGCTTGCGCTCCTCGGGACAAGCACGGACAACAGCCACGGATGGACGCTGACAAAAGAGCGAGAAAAGCTCTGGTACGGATTCAACGGATTGAACTGATCTGACGGGTCTGTCCCTCAGCCATGAGCCCGGACGATGCTCTTTGGTACGGCACACCGGTCGGGCTCCTGCGCAGCGAAGCGTCCCGAGGTCGTTCAGAAAGAATATTGTCCGGGCTCGTGGGGCGTGGAGTTATGAAGGCTCACGGAGCAAATCCGTGGAATCCGTATTCAAGCTCTTCGTTTTCGTCCGCGTCCGTCCGTGCTGTTGTCCGTGTTCGTCCGCGATCACGCTGTACCAGCCGCGGGATTGCATTACAGACAGCCCAGTTCGCTTCGCGCTCGTAACCCGCTATCGGCTAAATCGTCCGGGTTATGGCGAAGCGGCCGCGACGTTCGGCTTCGAAGAGGATGGAGGTATGCGCATTCGCCCGTTGACTCGGCACGACGCATGGCGATCGATCCCGCAGACGCTCTGTATGCGGGGTATTGGGCTCATGACCCTGGCCGCGTGTGGGCTGCTCTGGCCCGACCTGGTGCTGGTGATCACGCTCGTCGACATCGGCATCATCTGTATGTTGTTCGCGCTGGCGGACCTGTTCGTCGCCTCCGCGATCCGGAGGGAATCCACCTCGAGCGCTCGGAAGATCGGAGGACTCGGGCTGCTCGGCCTGAGTTTCGGCGCGCTCGTGATATCGATGGTCGCGCTGCCGCTGGCGCCGATGCGAGCGGCGGCTCTGATGTGGCTCGGCCTATCCCTTCGCCGGATCAAAAACCCTCGAGAGCGAGCGGCCGCGGCCGCGTAACGGAGCACTCGTTGCACGGCGGCGAGAGGTCTATGGACCTCTCGCCGCCGTCGTTTTTTGTGCAACCTCGGAAGTACTGTTCCGTAATGGACGCGAACCTACCGCCTTGTGCGACTGTCGAAGCATGGTCGCCGCTGCTCGATCTCTCCCCGTCTCCCAGGTAAGTCATGCGGAATATCAAGGTGGCGCTGCGGACCCTATTTCGAACGCCGTTCGTGACGGTCGTCGCTATCCTCTCGCTCGCGCTCGGCATCGGCGCGAATGCGGCGATCTATTCGCTCTTCAACGAGATGCTGCTCCGACCGCTGCCGGTGGTGCATCCCGAGCGACTCGTCAAGTTCGCCGCGCCTGGACCGCACAACGGCCAGACCTCCTGCAACATGGCGGGGGACTGCGACGAAGTGTTCAGCTATCCCATGTTCCGCGACCTGGAGCGCGCGAACACGGCGTTCAGCGGGATCGCCGCCCATTTCCTGTTCGGCGTGAACGTCGCGATGGCAGGACAGACTGCGGTCAACGGACGGGGCGTTTTCGTCTCGGGCTCGTACTTCCCGGTCCTCGGCGTGCGGGCGGCGCTCGGCCGCTTGCTGACGCCTAACGACGACCAGGCGATCGGCGGCCACTACGTCACCGTGGTGAGTCACGCCTTTTGGCAGAGCCAGCTCGGCGGCGATCGTGGCGTTCTCGATAAGCAGATGATCATCAACGGCCATCCGATGACGATCGTCGGGGTTGCGCCGGAGGGCTTCAGCGGCACGACGCTCGGCGAACGGCCATACGTCTACGTGCCGATCAGTATGCGTGGCGTGATGAACAACGGCTGGACCGGCTTCGACGACCGGCGCAGCTATTGGATCTACTTATTCGGCCGGCTCAAGCCGGGTGCGACGATCGAGCAGGCGGGGGCGTCGATCAACACGATTTACAGTCATCTTGTCAACGACGTCGAGGTCCCACTTCAGAAAGGGATTACCCAGAAGACCCTCGCGCAATTCAAGGCGAAGAAGATCTTGCTCACGGACGGCCGAAGAGGGCAGAGCAGTGTGATCAAGGACGCGCGCACGCCGCTCGTCATGCTCTTCCTGATCACCGGCATCGTGCTCCTCATCGCCTGCGCCAATATCGCCAACTTGTTGCTGGCGCGAGCCGCGAATCGGACGATGGAGATGGCGGTTCGTCTGTCGTTAGGTGCGACGCGCGGGCAATTGATCGGCCAGGTGCTCACCGAATCGGTGCTCCTTGCGGCGATCGGCGGCGTCGTGAGCGTCCTCGTCGCTCACTGGACGCTCAACGGCGTGGCGGCGATGCTGCCGGCGCGGGCCGTTACTGGGCTCGAGTTCACGTTGAGTCTGCCGGCGATGTGGTTCACGGCGGTCATCTCGCTGCTGACTGGCCTGTTGTTCGGGATTGTGCCGGCGCTCCAGAGCACGCGCCCCGATCTCGTTACTGAATTGCGGAACAATTCCGGGAAGTTAGCCGGTGGACGGGGGGCGGCGCGCTTCCGGACGAGCCTCGTTACGGCGCAGATCGCGTTGTCGATGGCGCTCCTCATCTCGGCCGGACTCTTCATTGAGAGTTTGCGAAACATCAGCCGCGTCGACCTCGGCATCGACATCGAGAACGTGACGACGTTCGGCATCTCGCCGGGAAAGAGCGCGTACGATTCGGCGCGGACGGCGGCGCTCTTCGCCCGAGTGGAGGAAGATCTGTCGGCGATTCCCGGCGTGCGCGGTGTGACGGCGGCGTCGGTGCCCCTGATGGCGAACAGCAACTGGGGACGCGGCTTTACCGTGGAAGGATTTCAAAGAGATCCGGATGCCGATAACGGAGCCTCGTACAACGTCGTCGGGCCGAATTATTTCCACGTGCTTGGCGTACCGCTTATCGCCGGCCGAGACTTCACCGTCTCCGATAACGCCGGCGGCTTGAAGGTGGCGATCGTCAACGAGTCGTTCGCGAAGAAGTTCAAGCTGGGCATGAACGCGGTCGGCAAGCACTTGTCCGTGGACAACGACTCGCTCAACATCACGATTGTCGGCCTGTCGAAGAACTCGAAGTATTCCGAGGTCAAGGGCGAGATTCCTCCTGTCTTCGTGCAGCCCTATCGGCAGCTCGACCGCATGGGACAGATGTTCTTCTACGTGCGTGGCGCGCTGCCGCCGGATCAGATTCTGCGCGCGATAACTCCGGTGATGAAGCGGATCGATCCGAACCTGCCCGTGGAAGACCTCAAGACTCTTCCGCAGCAAGTGCGCGACAACGTCGCCGTCGACCGAATGATCAGCGTGCTGTCGGCGTCATTCGCCGTGCTGGCAACGTTGCTCGCGGCGGTAGGCCTCTACGGCGTGCTTGCCTACTCCGTCGCGCAGCGGACTCGCGAGATCGGTGTGCGGATGGCGTTAGGCGCGTCGGCGGGCGTGGTCCGCGGTATGGTGCTGCGCCAGGTCGGAATGATGACGCTCGTGGGAGGCGTCATCGGCATCGCGGCTGCGATTGCCTTGGGTCGGGGCGCGCAATCGATCCTTTACGAGTTGAAGGGGTGGGATCCGGCGGTGATCACCACGTCCGCGCTGCTCCTCGCCCTCGTCGCGATGGGGGCAGGCCTCATTCCGGCGCTCCGCGCGTCGCGCGTGGATCCGATGCAGGCGCTCAGATACGAGTGACGTCGGTGGTCAGCAGTCGGCTGTCCGTCATCGGTGAATTTACCGACAATCGACCACCGACTGCTGACCACCGACCTCACTCCAATCGATCGACTGCGCGCAGCGTCGCCAGCGTCCAGCCTTCGGTGGCTTTGGTCGTTTGAGCGCGGAACTTGACTTTCCGTTCCTTCGATTGACCGTTAGGCGCGACCCAGGCGAAGGTGAAGTTGACGTCGGAATTGGCCTGGGCGTCGCGAACGCTGGGACGGCTGATCTGTGGGCGGGTCACGCGGAAATTCGCATCCTGCGACCGCACCTTCTCGAGCAGCCAGTCGAGATTCTTCTGGTCGTCTGGGGACTCGACGTACACGACCGCCGCTAACTGCCGTGCATCGTGCTCGCCAACAGCGGCAACGAACCGGTCGACGCCGCTCCGTAGGGCGGACTGCGCGTCGGAGAACGTGACCACGCGCGCGACGACGCTCACCGCTACGCGCGCACTCTGCTGTTCACTCGCGGCGATGATCTCCGTCGACCCTGGCGAGTGCGCGGTCACGGTGCCGTATGCATCCACGGATGCGATGTCGGGACGGAGCGACTGCCAGGTCACCTTGCGCTCGACAAGGGACTCGCCATTCGGTCCGAGGGGAGCGGCAGTGAGGCGGGTAGTGTCGCCGGGGTGGAGGGTACCCTTGATCTCATTCGTAATCAGCGAGCTGACGGGAACGCGTCCGGCGAGGGTTACATTGGCGCCAGGCACCACACGAACGACGGTCCGGCCTGTTACGCCCTTCGCCGTGGCGGTGATCGTCGCTGAGCCTTCTTTGACCGCGACGATCCGTCCGGTGCGCGAATCGATTCGGGCAATCAGTGGAGCGCTGGAGCTCCAGGTAATCGCAGCCGCCTTCGCCGTCGTGTCTCCGGTGACTCGCGCCCGAAGCGTCGCGCTGTCGCCAACCCGGATCGGCTTGAGCGCGGCGACGACAAGCTTTGCCGAAGGGGTCGCGGTCGATTCGGTTGGCGCTACCGCCGCTGGTGCCTGCGTCGGCTGTGTGTCGACCGGGACGACAGCAGCCGGGGGCGCCAGCGTCGTGTCGGCTAACGCTCCGCTCGCAGCGGCGACCTGCGTTCGGTCGACCGCATCACCCTTGGACGCCGCGACGGCCCAGGTAATCAGTGCGAGCGCGAGGACAGCGACTCCTCCACCAACGAGACGTCGCGCTCCAACTCGCTCAATGAACGCGAACCGATTTCCAGACGCGGCCTCGGCGTACACTGAAGGTGGTGTCACCGATCGCCACGGCTCGAGCGCCTCCTGAGCTACCTCGTCGGTCTCCAGCTCCACATCCGGTAGCGCTGCCTCCGAGGGCGCTGCCTCTGATTCAACGGCATTGGTCGCGCCAGCGTCCTCCACCATTGGGCCCTCGCGGGCGACGATCGCATCGGCTGGAATCTGCTCGTCGACCGGCGCTGGGTGTGTCAGCGCGGACAGACCGACGATCGATGCGCGCGGATCGCTCCGCGCCATAAGACGACGCGCCTCTTCGAGCTCGAAGACCTGGGTCGACGAAACGTCCCCGTTAGGCATCGCCAGTTCCGGCGGCGGATTCACCTCGAGCCGGACCGATGCCTCGACGCCGTCGACGGTGGCGGTGATCGTCGCGCGGCCCTCCCTCAGCGGCAACACGACGCCTTTGCCGTCGACCGAGGCGACGTATGTCGGATCCGCCTTCCAGTGAATCGGCCGTTCGATGTGTACGCCGCGGGCGCTCACCACCTCGGCGCGGAGATGCACCGGCAGTCCCAAATCGACGCGCGCGGGAGGAGGCTCGATGAGTATCTTCGAAACGACGGGCAAGACAATGGCGACGTCCGCGGACGTCAATTTGCCTTCACAATTGCACGTCAGCCGGGCGATGCCGGCGCTGCGGGCGCGGACGACGCGTTCGCCAACGATTTCGGCAATTGTCGTATCGCTCGATGCCCAGCGCTGAGGCCGATTTGCCAGCTCGCCGCCCGTGACGTCGAATGCTTTTGCCGCGAGCTCCGCCGACTCTCCGACCTCCAGTACGGAGGGCGTCCTCAGCTCGAGGGTCGCCACCGGTGCCGGCATGACTTCGATCCGTGCCATGGCGCGTACGCCTTGCGACTCCGCCCACACGAGTACTTCGCCCGGCGACTTGGCCGAAACGATGCCTTCCTGCGAGACAAGGGCAATGGACTCGTCGGCGCTCGCCCAGTGCACAGCGGTCGACACCGCCTCGTGACGTTTGTCTTCCGGGGTCGCGACGAGTTGCACGCGATCACCCGCGTGAACCACGCCGGGCGGTAAGGAAACGCTGATCGTCGCAACCCGCTTGGGAACGATGCTCAGCCGAACGGCATTGCGCACGCCGCTCACCGTCGCGGTGATCTCGACTTCGCCGGCGGCAAGCGCCTGCACGACGCCGCGCGACTCATCCACCAACGCGATCTGCTCATCGCTCGACGTCCAGCGCAGTTTGACGCCCGGCACGGTGTCACCGGAGGGGTTGCGCGGCGAGCCGGTCAGCGTGAAGGAGTCGCCCACCTCGACGACGCGAGGCGGGGCGAAGATCTCGATCGCGGCCACGTAAGGGCGCACTTCGTCCGCGGCGCCGGCGTCGGTCGCTGGCACCGGCGTGCTAGGACGTGGCCGCAGCACCTCATCCGAACGGCGGAAGGGCGCGGGCATCGAAAGCTCGGCGAGCGCGGTCCGCGCCGGATCACCGTCGCCTAACGGCGCGGCGCTCAACGCCGCAAGCGCATGCTGCACCGACGGCCAACGCTGCACCGGATCTTTGGCCAACATGCGCAAGATCGCCTCGTCGAGATCGGCGTCGCAATCCGGCCGTAGCTCGCGAATCGGCGGCGCCGGCTTTTCCGTGTGCGCGTGCATAACGACGAACGGCGAGCCACTGAACGGAGGCCGTCCGGTGAGCAGCTCGTAGGCGACCAGGCCCAATGAGTACTGGTCGGATGCGGCCGAAACGGGACGCGCCAGGCACTGCTCGGGGCTCATGTACGTCGGCGTGCCGACGATGACGCCCGTTTGCGTCTCCCCGCCGCGTGAAGCGCGCGGCACGCCATTCTCCCGGACGACGAGCTTCGCGATGCCGAAGTCGGTCACGACGGCGTTGCCGTCTTCGTCGATGAGAATGTTCGCCGGCTTGACGTCGCGGTGAACGACACCCCTCCGGTGAGCGTACGCGAGTGCGTTTCCTACCATCCAGAGCAGTCCACGCACGGTGCGAATTGGCAGCGGACCGGAAGAGCGGACGATGTGCTCGAGGGAGCGCCCCTCGACGAATTTCATCACGAAGAAATGCAGGTCCTCGATCTGCCGGACGGCGTGAATGGTGATGATGTGCGGGTGACTCATGTTTGCCACTGTCACCGCCTCCTGCCGGAAGCGACGCACCATCCCCTCGCCAGTGAGGAGGGCGGGGGACATCACCTTGATCGCGACCTTGCGATTCAGCGCCACCTCATGTGCGAGGTACACCGCTGCCATGCCGCCTCGACCGAGCTCGCGAAGGATCTCGAACTCGCCGGTCGTGGCGCTGCGAAGCTTGGCCGCGACCTGTACCCATGGATTGGCTTCCTCCGCGCTTGCCTGACCGGCGGCGGAGCTGTCCATGCCGGCGCGCGTGGCTACGCCGGTACCGCACCGAGGGCAAAAGCGATCGGCGGCGCCGAGTGGGGCCCCGCAACGTTCACAGCCGGCCGTCGGAGCGGCCGTGCCGCAGAAGGCGCAAAAACGATCGCCAGCCCGCAGCAACTCGCCACACCGGACGCATGTAATGCCGGACGACTCCGCGGGACGCACTGTCATGCGGTAGTAACCGGGTTGAGGAATTTTCGCAGGAACTGCGGCCGAAGTTGCGTCCGAGCCCGAATGTTCGCAAGAGAGATAGATGTTGTCGTTTGTCCCTTGGTGGTTGATTGAGTCGGATTGCGAGGCGAGCTCTGCTCGCCTGCTTCTCAATCGCCAACGACACTCTTGCGATTTGCGGTAGCTCCTCCTTATACTGCCAACTGCACCATTGTCTCCTGAGAGGATCCGAATCCGGTCATGATACAGCTCTTCATGCTCACCTCGACAGTCCGCCGCATCACGCCGCTCGCGTGGGTGCGCCAGGGAGACGTGCGCCCTGGAGCGCGGATTTTCGGCGGAACGTCCGCCGGAGGACGAGCACCCTAGAAGAGCGGGATTCGATGTCGTGATCCGGCCTTTCGGGTGCTTCGCGAGACCCGAAAGGCTTTTTTGTTACCCGCCCACCATTAGCGGATCACGGCAATGAATCACGAAATCATCAGTCGTTACATACGCCAGCCGGTGCAACTGCCGGACGCATTGCGCGCGCGCATCGAGCTGACTTGGGATGCGGAGCCGATCCAGCTATACGCCCTTGCCGACCTCGACCACAGCTTGCGGCTTGGCGAGTCATGGATGGCGTTAGGCGAAGGCCACGTCGCCGTCGCTCGGCCGGCGTCGAGCGGCGCGTGGGACATCGAGTCGATCGAGCGCACGCGCATTCGCGGCGTCCAGCTCTCGCCGGGGCTGAGCGCCAACATGCTGATACTCGTCGGCGAGCCTAACGAGCAGCCGCTGGCGATGGTGCGCTACACCCAGCGCCAGCGCGGCGCATTCGAGAACATCCGCTTCGTGCTCGAGGAGGCGCTCGCCGGCCGCACGGTGACGCCTGCTCCGGCCGATGCGGACCGCGTGTATGCCGACGCCGTCGCCCGACCGGTGCGAGATGCGCAGGCACTGGTCGCCGGCCGCGAGTCGACGGTCATCCTCCGCCTGCTCGGTTACTTGGCGCCCTACAGGCGCGAAGTGACGATCGGGTTGGGAGCGGCCGCCCTCGTCACCCTGGCGAGCCTCGTCCCGCCATACCTCGCCGGCTTCCTGCTCGACCGGGTCGTTAGGCCGGCGCAGGGGGGCGCGCTCGGGCGCGGGGAAGCGGCGCGTCTGGCCTGGCTGGCAGTGGGAGCGATGGCGGCGCTGTACATCGTGCGCCAGGCGGCGGCACATGTGCGCCTTCGATTGATGTCGGTGCTCGGCGAGTGGGTCGCGCGCGACCTGCGCTCGGAGCTGTATTCGCACATTCAACGCCTCAGTCTCTCGTTCTTCTCACGCAAGAAGACGGGAAGCCTGATCACGCGCGTGACCGCTGACACCGACCGGCTATGGGAATTCATCGCCTTCGGCGTGGTGGACGTCTCGCTTTCAGTGGTGATGCTCCTCGGCTTAGGCGCTGTCTTGCTCACGCTCGACTGGCGGCTTGGTCTCATCATGACGCTGCCGGTGCCGCTCTTCTGCTGGATGATCTACTGGCACGGTGAATCGCTCAACGCGCGGTTCATTCGCGCGTGGCGAAAGTGGTCCCGCCTGACGGATGTGTTGGGCGATACGATCCCTGGCATTCGCGTCGTCAAAGCCTTCAATCAAGAGACGCGCGAGATCGGCCGTTTCGTGGATCGGAACGACGCCGTAACGGATGAGTTCAACCAGATCCACCGGATGTGGACCACGTTCTGGCCGGTGCTGATGTTCGCCGTGCACACGACGACGGTGCTCGTCTGGGTGTTCGCCGTGCCGCGCTTGTTAGGCAGCGGGCATCCGCTGTCGGCGGGCGTGTTTGTCTCGTTCTTGCTCTACACGACGATGTTCGTGGCGCCGATCGAGGTCATCGGACAGATGGTGCGAACAATTAATCGTGCTACCTCGTCTGCGCATCGAGTTTTCGAAGTTCTCGACAGCGAGCCGGAGGTGCGTGACATACCGGACCCGGTGCGTCTGTCGCCGGTGCGGGGTCGTGTCGAGTTCGAGAACGTGACGTTCGCGTACGACGGCGTACGGCAGATTCTGCGCGGCGTGAGCTTTGTCGTGGAGCCTGGTGAACTGATTGGGCTCGTTGGTCCGTCCGGCGGCGGTAAGTCGACGGTCGTCAGTCTCGTCGCGCGGTTCTACGACGCGACCGGCGGCGCCGTGCGCATCGACGGCGTCGACATTCGCACGCTCGACACGGGACACTACCGGGAGCAGATCGGCATCGTGCTCCAGGATCCGTACCTGTTCCATGGGACGGTGCTGGACAACATCCGCTACGGCTTGCCGAGTGCGTCGTTAGGTGCGGTGGTGGCGGCAGCTAAGGCGGCTAATGCACACGACTTCATCTGCAAGCTGGGACAGGGTTACGACACCGTCGTCGGCGAGCGGGGACACACGCTCTCGGGCGGCGAGCGACAGCGCATTTCGATCGCGCGCGCGATCCTGCACAACCCGCGCATTCTCATTCTCGACGAGGCGACGAGCAGCGTCGATACGGAGACGGAGCGGCAGATCCAGGAGGCGCTCGAACGATTGATCACGGGGCGCACGGTCTTCGCGATCGCGCACCGGCTGTCGACCCTGCGGCGCGCGTCGCGGTTGTTCGTGATCGAGAAAGGACGACTCGCCGAGGCGGGAACGCACCGCGAGCTGCTCGGCAAGCCTAACGGGATTTACCGGAGGCTCTACGAGCTGCAGCTGCAGCTTCAATAGCCTGGGAGGAGCATATGACCGCATTAGAGATTGAGCGTGAGGAAGAGAGCGAAGTGGTTCGCCTGCGCACCGCGCCGGACGGGAGGTTGTTGGCCATCACGGAGCGGGGACCGGTGCCGGTGCGCGTACGGCAGTGCTTTCCGTGGTCCGAGCCCCATCGTCACCTCTCCTTGCGCGATACGGAGGAGAAAGAGATCGCGCTCGTCGATGATCCGGCGTCGTTAGGCGCCGCCTCTCGCGAAGCGTTGGAGCGAGCCCTCGCCGAGGCTGGCTTCGTGCTCGAGGTGACGCGCGTGGAGTCGATCGAAGAAGAGGTCGAGATCCGCCAATGGAGGGTGGAGACTCGCCATGGACCGCGCTCATTTCAAACCCATCTCGACGACTGGCCCCGTACGCTGCCAAGCGGGGGATTGCTCATCCGGGACGTGGCGGGCGATCTTTACCGCCTAACGGTCACGGAGCTCGACAAGCGCAGTCGCGATCTCCTGTGGGCGTTCGTGGATTAGCAAACCGTAAAGGACGCAAAAGAAAACCAGAACGGTGTTAGGAACCGTTCTGGCTTTCCTCTGCGTCCTTTGCGGTTTCTGCGGTTTCTACAACCGATTGAGCCCGGCCAAAGCTGCCACTTTGTAGGCCTCGGCGAGCGTAGGATAATTGAAAACCGTATCACGGAAATATTCGATCGTCCCACCGAAGGCCAAAACGGCCTGCGCGATGTGGATGAGCTCCGCCGCACCGTCACCGATGGCGTGTACACCGAGCAGTGCCAGGGACTCCGGATCGAAGAGCATCTTCAGCAGGCCGGTCTCGTCGCCGAGGATCTGGCCCTTTGCTAGCTCCTCGTATTTGGCGATGCCAACCTCGCACGGCACGCTCGCGGCGGTGAGCTGCTGCTCGGTGCGGCCGACCATCGACATCTCCGGCACCGTGTAAATGCCATACGGCAGCAACTCGGCGGCGGCTCGTTTGTAGTTCACCCCGAACATGTGACTGCTCGCAAGCCGCCCCTGCTCGCTCGACGACGAGGCGAGGGACGGGAAGCCAATCACATCACCCGCCGCATAGATGTGCGAGACGCTTGTTCGAAAGTTCTCATCAACCAGAATACGCCCGCGGGAGTCGGCGTCGAGGCCCGCCGCGACCAGATCGAGCAGATCGGTGTTCGGCTGGCGTCCGACGGTGTAGAGCAGCGCACCACCGTGGACTCGCTTTCCGCTCTCCAGATAGGCCACGACACGACCTGAAGGCTCACGCTCGACACGGGTCACCAGCTCGCCGAGCCGGAACGTCGCGCCGCGCCGACGCATGTGGTAGCTCAGTGCCTCGATCATCTCGCGGTCCACGAAATCGAGCAGCGCCGGCCGCTGATCGATGATCGTGACCTTGATGTCCAGGGCCGTGAGCATCGACGCGTATTCGAGTCCAATGACGCCGGCACCGACGACGATCAGCTCACGGGGCAGCTCGGGCACATCCGGCAACTGATCCGAGTCGAAGATGAACTGCCCGTCGAGGGGAACGTCGGACGCGCAAGTTGACCGCGTGCCGCACGCGATCAGGACGTTGGCCGCGCTAACGCGAATCGGATGCGACGCCTCCGGAACGACTTCGATCGTATGCGGGCCTGTGAATCGCGCCGTGCCGACAAGCGATGTAACGCCGTTGCGCCGCAATTGATTGCGAACGACCTCGACCTCGCGTTCGACCACGCGCTGCACGCGATGCGCGAGGTCGCGGGCCGAGATCCGGTCGCTGACGACGTAGTCCTTGCCGTAAAACGTCCGCTGCCGGAAACCGGAGAGGTATAAGATGGCTTCGCGCAGCGTCTTGCTGGGGATCGTCCCGGTGTGTACGCACACACCGCCCGTCATCTCGCGGCGATCGACAACGGCAACTCGTTTTCCGAGCTTTGCCGCCGCAATTGCACCCTTCTGGCCGGCGGGTCCGCTGCCGATGACGACGAGATCGTAGTCGTAATCCATTGCGTAGAGCGCTGAGCGTATTGCGCGGAGCGTTGACTGCCGTGCGCGTCTCTACGCTGTACGCTCAACGCTCTACGCGCAACGCATTCACTCGCCCGAAGCGGCTTGCTTGCGACGCTGCCACCACGCCTGGGGCGACACCGCTGGTGCCGAGCGCCGTTCGAGCAGCGCAGCGTGCCATTCCACGACTCGCTTCGCAACGGCATCGCGCGATTCGCCGGCGACGACCTCGAAGGGGGCATACCGCTGCGCGTCACCCGACACTCTAAACCACCACCACATTTCCTTCTTGCCGCCCGCCCGGGCTTCGGGGGAGCAAACGTAAGTCCGGCCGCCGTGCTCGAATTCGAAAGCCTCGATCGTGCGTCGCATGATCCTCCGTGGTTCCGCAAACAGCGCGGCGCCGCGCAGTCGGTCGCGTCGCCGCAAAAGTCTGATGCTCTGAATTGCGCTGGCGCAACGCCATACGCAGTGACAAGACGATCCACGCCGCTTTACAGCGTGACGTTCTTCGAACTGGCTACGTTGAATGATCGACCGCCGCAGAACGTGGCACCGATGACCTCGGTACCCAGGCACTCACGCCGCGACGAAAGATCGAGGAATGGAGCGAACGAGTCGCTCTCTGACTCCTCAATATAGCAGCCGACAGGCGATAACGCCTGCGACCAGTCATCCCTGGCAGGCGGCCGGATAGAGTTACAAGGCCGCCGGTTCCGAGCGAACGCCCAAAAGTCGGGAGTGCAGCCGTTCTCGGTATGTCCGTGACAGACGGAGCTTTGCGCCATTCTTCAGCAGCACGATGCTGTCCCCGCCGAACCACGGCTGGACCTCGACTACCCGGTCGATGTTGACGATGTAGCGGCGGTGGATGCGCAGAAATTGTCGAGGGTCGAGCTGCGTTTCGATGCTCATCGCGGTGGCGCGAATGAGGTGATTTGCCGGACCGACGTGGAGTCGAACGTAGTTACCGTCGGTCTCCCACCAATCGATGTCGTGGGTCCGCACGATCCTCAGGGCGCCGTCGACCTTGACGGCGACGCGGTCTAGGAATTCCCGGCCCGACGCCGGCGGGGCGTCCTGCTCCAAATACTCGCGGAGCAGGGCGCGGAGTCGGCCGTCCTCATCGGTCCGGGCGCGGCTTTCGATTCGCTCCTTGGCGCGAGCGAATGCCTCCCGGAAGCGCGCCGTGTCGTACGGCTTGAGCAAGTAATCGACGGCGTGTACGTCGAAGGCGCGGACCGCGTACTGGTCGAAGGCGGTGACGAACACGATCGCCGGCAAAGGCGTTCGTTCGAGCCCTTGCAGAACGCCGAACCCGTCGAGGTCGGGCATCTGCACGTCAAGGAAGACCATCAGGGGCTGGAGCGCGGCGATGCGCGTGATCGCGTCCCGGCCACCCGCGCACTCGGCTACGACCTTTGCCTCGCCGGTTTCCTCGAGGAGTCGAACGAGCCGGCGCCGCGCGATGTTCTCGTCGTCAACTACGATGACGGTAATCATGAGGTTGTGAGTGAGGAGGAGGTAGCGGTCGTACCGACAAGGCGCTCGAGCTGGGTGAGGCTACGAGCGAGAGATCGTTCGCGCTGACTGGTGACGCCCTGCTCGTCGCTGCACTCGATTGCCACGCGGAGGTAATCGCCAAGTCTCGCGAGCAGTTGCTCGGTGCGGCGCGGCGAAGGCGTGGTGCTGACAGCCTCGATGACGCGATCCAACGCGTCGAGCACGACAGGGGGAATGCATTGCAGCCTGGCGGCGCGGAGACGTGCCGCACGGACTTCGGCGGAAAGAGTCGCCGCCGCGAGCTCACGCTCGCGCAGCCATTCCGAGAGTTGACGGCGATGCCCGATACCAACGAGCACGCCGATGATGAGGAAGTTCAAAATGAGCGTGTTCGTATTGTCCGCGGACCAGAGCGGGACCTGGCGGCTGAACAGGCGGAGCAGAACCGCCGCGTGGACAATGGCGAGCACCGCTGTGGCGGTGAGATAAAGCGGCGCGCGAACCCTTAGGCGCGAGCGCGTCAGCGGGAAGCGCGAGGTCGCGGCAAAGACGGCGGGTGCCAGACACGCCCAAAGGAGGGCCGCGGTCACGTCGTGGATGGTGAGCGACGTGAGCGTGTAATGCCCGAGCCGGTTGCGGATGCGGAGATACGCATAGCTCTGCAGCGTCCAGAGGATTCCGCATCCGACCGCGACACTCAGGAGAATTGCG
>QHUV01000273.1 GCA_003222065.1 Gemmatimonadota bacterium
GCCGACTTCCGAGCGCGAGCGCCCCGTCAGCGAAGAATGTTGCTACCGTGCCGCGATCGCGACGCTCCACCAGACGTCCTCGTGATCCTCTCGTTCGACGCGCCACCCGTGGGCGTCCAGTACCGTCAGCATTTCGGCTCGCTCATCGCGCAGAATGCCGCTCAGGATGGCCCTCCGCCCACGCGGACTCGAGGAGGAAGCAATAGTAGGGAGAAGGGCAATGAGCACCGATGAAATGATGTTCGCCAGCACCAAATCCACCGGCGCGACGAGCGGGAGCAGGACGCTCGCGTCGCCCTCGATCACTGTGACCCGCTCGACGACGCCGTTGCGCGCGACGTTCTCCTCGGCATTTCCTATCGCGTCCCCATCGAGTTCGATTGCGAAGGCGTGAGCTGCGCCGAGTTTGACCGCGGCTATCGATAGAACAGCACTTCCGGCACCGATGTCGGCAACACGGTCACCCTTGCGCAGCACGTGCGGGAGGAGCCTCACCACTCCGCGCGTCGTCGGGTGATCGCCCGTCCCGAACGCCATCCCTGGATCGATGATCACCGCGCGCTCGACGTCATACTTGTGCGCCAACCACGGTGGCGCGATTGCAAGTGGGCCGAGCTCCTGAGCGTGAACGGCGGTCTTCCAGCGCTCGCTCCAATCGACGCGCGGCGTTGGCTCTGTCTCGACCTGCGCGTCGGGGCTGGCGGCGAGCACGGCACACATAAGGTCGACAACGCTTGCGTCAGCGAGCACTGTCACGAGTTGATCGTCCAGCTCCTGGACGCCCTGGGCACCGACGGAGAACAGCGCCGCGACAACCGCCTCGCGGTGCGAGCCCGGGCGTACGCGTACCGCGAGCCACCGCTCGGACGCCGCGTGCGCGGAGGTGCCCTCTCCGCCGGCGGCGGTCACGCGCCTAACGCTTCCTTCATCTTCGCCCAAAAACCCTTCCCACGCGAATCGAGCGGCACGCTCTTCTGCATCTCGTTGAGTCGTTCGATGAGCACTCGCTCATCGTCGGCGAGTCGATCGGGCGTCCAGAGCTGAACGCGAATGTGCAGGTCGCCCGTGCCGCTGGCGTTCACACGGGGCAGTCCGTGGCCGCGCAGGTGAAACACCTGTCCGCTCTGCGTTCCTGGCGGAACCTTGACCGTCGCGCTCGACGTCACCGTTGGTACGACGACGTCTGCTCCGAGCACGAGCTGACCGTAGGTGACGAGCACTTCGGTATAGAGCTCCTCACCGTCGCGCTCGAAGCGCGGATCGTCGTCAACCTCGAAAATGACGTGGATGTCACCGCGGGCACCGCCTCGTTGTCCGGCATTCCCGACGCCGCGCAGCGTCATGTACTGTCCCGTTGCTACGCCAGGTGGGACGTTGATGGAAATCTCGCGCTCTTCGCGCAGCCGACCTTCGCCACGGCACTTCTTGCATGGCGTTTGGACGACCGTGCCTTCGCCCTTGCATGTCGGGCATGGCGCGACGGTCACGAACTGGCCGAAGAACGAACGCTGCGCACGGCGCACCTCGCCGCTGCCGTTGCACGTCGCGCATGTCTGCGGTTTCGATCCCGGTTCCGCACCGCTGCCGGCGCACCGGTCGCACGGCTCGAGCAACTTGGCGTTGATCTTCTTTTCGATGCCCATCGCGACTTCGGCGAGCGTGAGCGGGATCGTCACCTTGACGTCCGCGCCCGTGCGTACGCTCCCGCCGGAGCGCCCGCCGCCGAAGCCGAACATTTCGTCCAGACCCGCGAACGCGCCGAAGTCGCGCATGAAGATGCTGAGCGCCTCGGAGAGATCCACGTGGTGGAAGCCCGCTCCGCTTCCGCGGAGCCCGGCTTCGCCGTAACGGTCATATGCCGCGCGCTTTTGTGGATCGCGCAGGATGTCGTAGGCCTCCGTGATCTCCTTGAATTTCTCTTCGGCGTCCTTTGCCCCGTTATTCCGATCGGGGTGGTACTGCATCGCGAGCTTACGGTACGCCTTCTTGATGTCGTCGTCCGACGCGCCACGGGGCACGCCGAGAACCATATAAAAATCAGCCATGCGGCGCCTTCGAAACGGCTATTGTTGGAGTAGATCGTTGAGCAGCCGCGAGGTGTGGCTGACGAGAGAGATCACCTTTTCGTACGGCATTCGCGTAGGCCCGATAACGCCGATCACGCCCGTTAGGCTTCCGACATTGTATTCGGCCGTCACGACGGTGAATTCCTCGAGACGAGGATCATCGTGCTCCGTGCCGATCGTGATCGACACGCCAGGCGCCGTACGCCGGCGTATGGCTTCCGCCAACGCGTCTGGCCGCTCCGTGAGCGCGAGAAGCCGACGTAGACGATCGGCGGCCGAAAACTCCGGCTGCTCCGCCAACACCGACGGCTGGCCGAGCAAGACGTTCTCTCCTTCGCGCGGCAACGCGGCGTCGAAGAGGTGTTCGGCCTCCTGAACGAAAATGTTCAGCAACTCGTGGCCTTCCGGCCCCGCCGTCGCGTCGCGCAGGCGTAACGCGAGCGAGCGGCGAATCTGGTCCAGGGTGAGACCGGCAAGACGCTCGTTGAGCACAGCCGTGACCTGCGCGACTGCCGTCTCCGCGATCTCTCCCGCGACCTCGACGAACACGGTGCGCATCACGCCCCCCTCGAGCGTCAGTACCATGAGCAAGCGCTCACTGCTGATGCGTACGAGCTCGAGACGACGCAGCACGGACGTGGCCAGCCGGGGGCCGATCGCGACACCCAACTCCTGCGTCAGCACGCCCAAGGTTTGCGCCGCGCGTCGCAGTACCGCTTCGATCGCCGACGCGCCGCCGGCGCCGCCGATCGTCTCCGCCAAACGCTCCGAGTCGCGTGTGAGCAGCGTGGGCATCGCCAACAGCTGATCGACGTACACTCGATACGCCTTATTGGTCGGTACGCGTCCGGCCGACGTGTGCGGATGAAAGAGGAAGCCTTTCTCCTCGAGATCCGACATCGTATTGCGGATCGTTGCCGGAGACACACCCAGCCCAAACCGGCGCGACAGTGTACGCGAGCCGGCGGGCTCGGCGGTCTCCACGTAACTGAGGATGACCGCCTCCAGTATCTTCCGTTCGCGTCGGGACAGCTCTTGCGAAGCCATAAGTGCAAACCTAGGAACGACTTCGAACCACTGTCAAGTCGCCGGCGAGACTGTCGAGGCGCAACCACCCCAGCGCCGTGAGCACGAGCCGGTCTTTGTCGGTGATCGAGCCCCAGCCCTCAGCGACCCAACGACGAGCACGGACAAGTTCCGCACCCGACAGACGCAGGCCGTCCGTCGTCCGCAACCCAAGATATACTTGCTCGGCGGCGCGACTCTCATCGTCCAGTTCTTCGAGACCCCCGGTTGGATCGGCAGAGCGAGCTAGCCGACGCTCCCAATCGACATAGGCGTCGACGTTCCAGCGTCGTGCCGAGCCATCGAACTCGTGCGCGCCAGGACCCAGCCCCGCATAAGCTGCTCCGCTCCAGTAGGCGGAATTGTGCCGGGCGCGACAGCCCGGCTGCGCG
>QHUV01000274.1 GCA_003222065.1 Gemmatimonadota bacterium
GGCGTAAGCGGTGAGACGACGGCGGGCCTTCTCCGGCGCCTCGACTGGTTGATGCGCGGAAACTTCGACGTCATCCTCGTCGAGAGCGGCGCGAATGACGGGCTGCGCGGAACGCCCATCGCCACCGTGAAGCAGAACCTGCGCGAAATCGTCTCGCACATTCGAAGCGCACATCCGGCTGCGCGAATACTGGTCATCCAGATGGAAGCACCGCCGAATCTGGGCAACAACTATGCGGCGGCGTTTCACTCCCTATTCGCTGATGTGGCGCGCGAGAACGGCGCGACCCTCGTTCCGTTCCTGCTCGATGGTGTCGCGGGGAATCGCGAGCTCAATCAGGCTGACGGCATGCACCCCAATGAACGAGGCGAGCACATCGTCGCGGATAACGTGTGGCGCAGCCTCGAACCCGTGTTGCGACAGGTGGCCACTGGCCTGTAAACCCTCACGCCCCTACGTTTAAAGGCTGCCCGCAAATTTTTTGCACATTTAGATCGGGTACCTCCGTATGGCAATTCCGGCAACGCAGATCCGACGCGGCATGGTCATCGTCTTCGAGGGCGATCCCGTGCGCGTTATTGAATTTCGGCACCACACGCCTGGCAACCTGCGCGCGATGGTGCAGGCCAAGCTGAAGAACCTGCGCTCGGGCAACTCGTTCGAGCATCGCTTTCGTGCCGCCGACTCGATCGAGCCGGCGTCGATGGAGACGCACGATCTCGAGTACATGTACGACGCCGGTGGTACGTACCACTTCATGAACACCGAGAACTACGACCAACTCGAGATGGACGAAGAGATGCTCGGCGACAATGCGCCGTGGATGCAGCCGGGGATGAAGATTCAGGCGGAGTATTATGACGGCCGTCCGGTCGGCATTCGCATGCCGAACTCGCTGACGCTCTCGGTGGTCGAAACCGCGCCCGTCATGAAGACGGCGACGAAGACCGCGTCCACGAAGCCGGCAACGCTCGAGAATGGCGTCACGATTCAGGTCCCCGAGTTCATCGGTACCGGCGACAAAGTGCGCGTGAATCCGTCGACGGGAGAGTATCAGGAAAGGGCGAAGTGACACGACAGTCGGCCGTTGATTAGGGGTTTCGACCGGCTTAAACTTGTCAGTCTCCATGCCGGAAACTGGCGTGGCTATGGTGACTGTAGCTCAACCGGTTAGAGCACCGGACTGTGGCTCCGGGGGTTGGGGGTTCAAGTCCCCTCAGTCACCCTGTTAGGTCGGTAGCTCAATTGGTAGAGCACTGGTCTCCAAAACCAGCGGTTGGGGGTTCAAGTCCCTCCCGGCCTGTCTGTTTGAAAACTGAAGGTTGGAGCAGGGGAAGATTTTGGTTAGGCGCAGGGAGCGCGCGCGCAAGCGTCGCGCGACTCCATATAAGCTTGTCGCGAGCGCAAGCGAGCGACTACGCCGCGGGCAATTGCCTGCGGCAATTGCCCGCGGCGGTATCGTCTAGGGGACCAGGACGGAGCCCTCTCAAGGCTCAAACACGGGTTCGAATCCCGTTACCGCTATAAAAATGTAGGCCCGTTCGTCTATCGGTTAGGACGGCACCCTTTCACGGTGCAGAGAGGGGTTCGATTCCCCTACGGGCTACGTGGGGGAGGGACAAGCGGAAAAGGTAGTGCCTCGTTAGGCTGTCGAAGGAGTATGAGGAGGAGCGAGCGCTAGGCGCGAGCGACTTCAAATCGATTAGCCGCGAGCGTAGCGAGCGGCGCTCCTGCGAGCGCCTGGATCGGCGAGTAAAAGGAGGAGTGAGCGCGCAGCGCGAGCGACTTCAAATCGACTTGCCGCGAGCAAAGCGAGCGGCGCTCCTGCGAGCGCAGCGAGCAGGAGCCGTAGCTCAGTTTGGTTAGAGCACTCGACTGTCACTCGAGAGGTCGCGGGTTCGAGCCCCGTCGGCTCCGTTGAAATAGGTGATTTGCCCTGGTGGTGAAATTGGTAGACACGCCATCTTGAGGGGGTGGTGCCGCAAGGCGTCGCGGTTCGAGTCCGCGCCAGGGCATTGCAAGTTTGCTAAACCGCCAGCGTAGCTCAGTGGTAGAGCACTCGATTCGTAATCGAGCGGTCGTCGGTTCAATCCCGACCGCTGGCTCTCGAGCGACACGAGCAAGCGCCGCCCGATATACATCGGGCGGCGCTTGTCATTTATCGTATGCGCCGGTCAAGGCTCCGCTTCGTCGGCATGACCCAATCCCCACGTTCCCCGAGGCGGATCCATGCCCACGCCTCGCGAGAGATTCCGGAGATCCTCACCGAGCGCCAACCCCGCGCTGCGCTCGAGACACGCCGGACAACCGGCCGTATCATGCGGGTGGTCACAGCTCAATTCGTATTCGTCACGAGACAGCAATCGTCCATTGAGCCGTACCGAGAACACACTTCCGTGCAGGACGCTCGTCGCCTCATCGCCCTGGACCGCGCGGGGTATGTGGATGCGATACGTCATCGTGCTCCCTGCTCAGATCAGCTCGGCCACATCCTGCGGTGCGTGCCGCACTCGATCGAACGACACAAGCCGACCGGCGTCCTCATCCCACAGCGCCAACCGAAGCGCCGATAGGCTCCGCCGAAGTGTAACGACGGTTGCGCGCTGAAACATCGGATTCTCATCGTGGCACTGCTGGAGATTGTAGTTCGGAATTCGCGGGCCGAGATGGTGCACGTGATGGAAGCCAATGCTCCCCGTGACCCATTGTAAGACGGCGGGAAGCTTGAAGTACGAGCTGCCGGCAATCGCGGCGGCGGCGTAGTCCCAATGCTGGTGATCTTCCCAATACGTCTCCTCGAACTGGTGCTGCACGAAGAATAGCCAGAGCCCGGCGGCGACGGCGACGTAATACGCGGGCAGATAGATCAGGAAGACCCGCGCCCCGAAAAGCGCCATGAGCGTTGCGCCGACGAGCACGATGGCGGCATTGTTGGTCCAAACGCTCACGATTTGTCGTCGGCCGGCGCCCGCGCCGCGGGGCGGAAATCGCTTCTCGAGTACGAAGAACAACGGTCCGATGACGAGGAAGACAAGGGGATGTCGTATGATGCGGTAGCGAAGCCGCCCCCACCGCGTTCGGCCCAGGTACTCACGCACCGTTAGTGTGTCGACGTCGCCATGACCGCGCCGGTCCAGGTCTCCCGCTGATGCGTGATGCAACGCGTGCTCGTGCCGCCAGTGCTCGAAGGGAATGAGGGTGAGCAAACCTGTAACGGCACCGACGATCTGATTGGCCCGTCGCGAGGCGAAGAACGAGCCGTGCGCACAGTCGTGCATGAGGACAAACGTCCTCACGAGCAGGGCGGCCGCGGGGAGGGCGAAGACGAGCGTCCACCAGAAGGAGAGCGCGAGCAGGCGATACATCGCCGCGAAGACGAGAGCGAGCGGCAGCAACGTCGTCGCGAGCTGGAGCACGGCGCGACGGAGTTGCGGGGATTGATATCGCGCGACGAGCGGACGCCAGGTACGGGTGTCGGGGACCACGACGGGGGAGACGTCAGTCATAGGTTAGCTCCTGGGCCGAGATACGCCGGCGTCGCCAGAAGCGCCGAAGATTTAGGACGTTCTAATCGCGTCCGATCCGCGCTGGTGAGAAGACTCGCGGTTGTACAATGTGGCATCCCGCGCACAGCGGTGTCAATGCGCGCGACCGCCTGGTGATCGTTTGCCTCGCATTCCGCCGCGATCGTGCCTAACGAGACAGCGCGGTGTGATCTCGCCGGCCGGCTGCGGTTGCGACGCGGGGCGTGTCTATGACGATCCATAGCCAGGGTCGTAACGGCCGGCCGGTTGTCCATCGAGCGCTCCCTAGTCGTTAGGTCGGTTCAAGTATTTGCCTCGGAGGGGAAGCACTGGCGCCTCGGCGCGCCGACCCATATACTGCAGCACGACATACGCGCGCTCGACGCGCGGACACGTTCCGATGAACGAATGGGCCTGCCACTCTCTCGTGTCGGGCCCTCTTTGTTCTCACCAATGCGCAGTGGCACGCTCGTTCGCTTGGGGATGTCCCCGACCGGCCAGCAGCGCGATCATCGGACGTGAACGTCATTCGAAGGGCCAGCATGCAGAGCGCAGCACCGCCGCTGCCGCACGCCACAGGGACCGTGCGGTGGTTCGATTCGGCGAAGGGGCACGGCTTCGTGACGTGCGATGCTGGTGGTCCGGACTGCTTCATCCACCAGTCCAGCATTTGTCCCGAGGACCAGCGCCAGATCGAGGAAGGGACGCGCGTCGCCTTCGAGGTGCTCGAAGCGCTGGGCGGCCCGATGACGGTCAATGTGCGTCGGCTTTGACCGGTGCTGCCGGTGAGCGCTCGATTCGTAATCGCGGTCGTCGGTTCAAATCCCGACCGCTGAGTCTGAGCGAGGCAAAACAGCGCGCCGTCCAATGAGCTCGGACGGCGCTTTTTTGTTTCATTCATCCTTCAGAATGCGAGGGCGTATCCAGAGAGGTGGCCAGTCGAGTAAATGATCCGCCTCAGGAGCCGGAGGTCGAGCCCTCCCATATTCTCGAGCAGCGCCTTCGTGTCGCTGTCGATGTGCCAGACGG
>QHUV01000275.1 GCA_003222065.1 Gemmatimonadota bacterium
TACGTCCCGCGTCGTGAGGGCGCGAGAAACTGCGGGTCGAAGAAAGGGAGGGGAAAGTGGACGATGATAAGCATCCGGACCAAGCCGAAGAGCCCGAGCAGGACAAAGAACCACGACGTGGAGACGAGAACACGCCGCGACCTCAAGTGCCACGCCGCGAGGAGGGGGAACGCGATCCCGTCGAAGAGGCTGACGAGGAGAGCTTTCCCGCGAGCGATCCGCCTTCGTGGACGCCTCTTCGCCTGGGCGCTCCTGCCATGCTCGCGCTGGCCTAACGGCGCGTTGGTCGGGCGCCGCGGGTCAAACTCCAGGCGGGATAACGAGGATCACGGTGTCGCCGGGCGTCACGATGATCGACTGCGATATTGGACCGCGCTGCGTGGCGATCGGTAGCGCCTGAAAGCGCAACTCTCTTGTGCCGCGAATCAGGTGGTCAGGAAGCGTGAAGTAACCGTTCGTGTTGCCCGTGACCGTGCCCAACCGCAATCGGCTGCTTCCTTCCGGCAGGACGAAAACGTTCATGTCCGGAAACCCCTGGTTCTCGACCTTGAGAACAGTTCGCTGCGGCGCCTCCTCGGGCATATGGCTCGAGCGCGCGCACGCCGCACCCAGAGTGAGACCGATCGCCATGACAAAAGCGGGGACATAGCGTGACATTGCGAGCGCTCCTTGCACACGCGGTGGGCGATAACCTCGGCCGGCTTACCTGTTCCGGTCGTCGACGTTCTTTGCTACCATATTCCGCTCGACTGCTGGAATTGTTCCCGAAGACGGATCGACAGCGCGTTGTTGCAGTCGGCGCAACGGGCGTCCGACGCGAACCATAACCGGAGAGCACGCATGCAGCACGGGCTCATGTATCAGGGAAGCTTCGAAAACAACTACTCCGGACTCGAGGCCGGCTCGAGCGCCTTTCGCGGCACCGACGGCGTCGAGCACAGCATTCCGGAGTGGCCAAAGGACGTGAACGGCGTGAAGATCGGCTACATGGAGAAGTCCGGAAAGAAATTCTACGCCGTGCGCGTGCAGTTCGAGGGGCACGACATCATCCTAAAGAATCCGGTTCTGCTCGACCCGATGCGTCATCTCGGTAATAAGCGCTTTGCGCCGGAGCCGACGACCATCAGTGATCCAATCGCCGAGACGCTCCTCGACGACATGATCGAGCGAAATCCGGAGCAACAGGAGGAGTTAGCGCTGCTCATCAATCGGGTGAACCAAGTACGCCGCGCGTCGCGCTGATACACTGAAGCCGTTTAACGCCGTCGGTCAGAGTACGCGTAGGACCTGTTTCGCCGCTCGTCGTCCGGTTGCTATGGCGCCGTGTACCGTACCGGTTCTGCCTTCGGCGTCGCTGGCCTCGCCGGCAAAGAAAAGCGTGCCTTGCATCGGCCGGGCGAGCTTCGCGGGCGCGTCACTGCCGCCGACGAGTATGTAGCTGTAGGCTCCGCGAGCGTACGGGTCATTCTCCCAGTTGTGAGTCCACGCTCCCATGACGAGCCGACGCGCCTCGCGGCGCGCGAGCCGGAATTGCCTCGCAAGGGCGTCTGTGGCTCGATCCGTCGCTTGATCGTCGCCGATCGAGGATAGCTCGCGCGCGCGAGGACCTCCCGTCCAGCCGACGAGGAGCGGCGTGGACGCGGGGTACGCTGTCCACCACACCGGAAAATCCGCATCACTCGTGTGTAGGAACGCCAGTCGGTCGAGATTCTGACTCTTCGCGCGACGTACGAAGCGCTTGCTCGTCCAGAAGGGCTCACGCACGGCGATCGTCACGCGTATTACGGCGCCCATGTCCATGCGGCGAAGTGCGTCCGATTTCACCCGATCGAAGTCGAGCGGTGGATCGAAAGCAATGGCTCCCGGCTCCCCGGGCGGCGCGTGGAGGACGCCAATTGGCGCGGTGATAATAGCAGCGCGCGCTTCGAGCGCCGTTACGGAATCTCCGCTTGCCTGCCGGACGTCCAGCGAGATCGCGCCAGGTTGCCAGCGGATGCCAGAGACCACGGCGCCCAGCCGCACGCGACTCGCGACGTCGCGAGCGATCCATCGAGGAACCGAATCATAGCCGTCGCGAAATCGGCCCAGTCGCCGCTCGCGCACATCGTCGCCGGGGCTGCCGCCGTCGGCGAGCGCTCGCTCGCTTGCCCGCGCGGGATCGGCGGCGTGAAATCCTTCCACCCATTGCAACGCCATGGTGCGCGCTCGAGCGAGCGGTGCACCACCGGGACGGGTCTTTAGAAATTGCTCAAATGAGCGGTCGGGCTCGCGCTTCGCGTCCAATCGTTTCATCACGGCATTGAGCATCGGCCAAAAGTCGTCGAGGCGCTCGAGCGTACCATTGCTCGAGTGCCACCGTTCTCCACCAATGTCATAGATGGGGGCACGGGCATCGTGCGCAGTCTCCCGCAGCTCCGGCGCTTCGCCGTGAACGAATTCGGCACCAAGCTCTATCGGGACGGCAACTGTCTCGTCATGCAGCGTGAAGATCCGTCCGCCGATGCGTTCCCGAGCCTCCAACACGATGAGCTCGACACCGGAAGCTTGCAGAACACGCGCGGCTTCCAGGCCGGCGACGCCCGCGCCGAGAATTGCCACCTGTACGGTTGTAGGCTGCACGACGTTCGCGGAGTTTGGAGGCGGTGCGAGGGCTGAAAGTATGCCCTCTAAAACGCTCCGCTGATTATGGCGAAACGTATCGCTGCCGTCACTCCTCTCCGCCAATAGCTCGGCATCGGGAATGGAACGTGCTCGAATGCCAACCCTTCAGACAAATCGGAATTGCATTGCGTAGCGGGAGGCGACCATGTCGATGAATGGTGCGAAAAGAACGCGGCGTCGAGAACACGAGCTGGCAGGAACGGTCAGCGACGCCATCGTTCAACGCTTGTCGTCGTGGGGAATACGGCGCGTGTATGGCTTTCCAGGCGACGGGATCAATGGCGTGCTCGGCGCCCTTCAACGCGCCGCTCGTCGCATCGAGTTCATACAGGTCGCGCACGAGGAATTGGCGGGAATGGCTGCTTGCGCGCATGCAAAGTTCACTGGCGACCTCGGCGTATGTCTGTCCACGGGCGGACCGGGACTTATTCATATGCTCAACGGCATGTACGACGCGAAGCTCGACCACACACCCTTGCTGGCGATCGTCGGGCAACAGTCGCTGGCGGGCATCGGCGGAAGCGAGCAGCAGGAAGTGGACCTGCTTCCTTTAGCAAAGGATGTCGCGAGCGCGTATGTCGAGATAATCGCGAAGCCTCAGCAAACGAGACACGTCATCGATCGCGCCGTTCGCATCGCTATCGGACATCGCGCGGTCACGTGCGTCATCGTGCCACATGATGTTCAACGCGAGAAATACGAGGAGCCGGAGCATGAGCACGGAATGCAGCACTCCTCCGTGGCGTTCAGTCCACCGCGGGTTCTTCCGCATGATGAGGATCTTCGTCGTGCGGCGTCAGTGCTCAATAGTGGAAAGCGCGTTGCGATTCTCGCCGGCGCCGGCGCGTTGCACGCCACGCGCGAGCTGATCGCGGCGGCGGAACGACTTCAGGCCGGACTCGCGAAAGCGCTACTCGGCAAGGCGGCCGTGCCTGACGACTTGCCCTTCGTCACTGGATCCGTCGGTTGGCTGGGAACACGCGCCAGCAACGAGATGATGAAGCAGTGCGACACACTGCTGATGGTCGGGACTGCGTTTCCGTACACCGAATTCTTACCGGAGGAAGGACAAGCCCGCGGAGTGCAGATAGACGTGGCACCGGAGAATCTCGCGCTGCGGTATCCGGTCGAGGTGGCCCTACTGGGCGACAGCGCCGAGACACTGCGCGCGCTGCTGCCGCTGCTTCGCCAACGACAACCCGGTTCATGGCGGGAAGCGATCGAGGAAAGCGTCCGCGCGTGGTGGCGTGAGGTCGAGCGTCATGCGCATGCCGAGGCGTCACCCATCAATCCTCAGTTGCCGTTCTGGGAGCTCTCCGCGAGGTTGCCTGACGGAGCGATCCTCACGGGAGACTCCGGCTCGTCGACGGTATGGCTCGCACGTGATGTACGCCTTCGCGAGGGCATGCGCTTGTCACTGTCGGGCGGGCTCGCCACCATGGGGGCGGCATTGCCTTACGCGCTCGCAGCGAAGTTTGCGCACCCAAACCGCGCGGTGATCGCGACCTCTGGAGACGGCGCGATGCAAATGATCGGCAACGCGGCGCTGATC
>QHUV01000276.1 GCA_003222065.1 Gemmatimonadota bacterium
CCGCTTAATTACTGCCTCACCGAGTAACGCGTGACTGCTAAGGAAGCATCCGTCGCTGATCTGCACGAGTGCTCGATCGTCGAGTTCCTCGACGGCTCGAAGCAGCTGATGTCGAGGAACCTCCAGTAGCGCTTCAAGTCGCGCGAACGTGCAGTTTTTGCCGAGGACCACGCAGGATTCCAACACCCGCATTGCTTCAACAGAAAGTTGTTCCAACCTACGCTCGAGAATTTCCGAGACCGTGTGCTTGAGCGACTCTGCATCGGTCGTGGCTAAGAAATGGGAGCAGAATAGCCGAATGAAGAAGGGGTTGCCCTTAGCTTGCTCGAGAACGTGTCGCTCGACTTCTGTGTCGCCACGCATGTCAGATCTTAGCAGGTTCCGCGTGAGCTCGAGTGCTGGTGCAGGCGCCAAGGGATTGAGCCGAACGGAGAAGACGCTATCGGAATAGCTATCAGCGCCTGCAACAAGTGCCCTATTCCGTGATGCTAAGACGAGACATGATCGGCGTGGCGACCGACCAGCGAATACGCCGAGTATTGCGCTCAACGAGCTTCTGTCGAGCCATTGCGCATCGTCGACGAGAATGAGGACGGGGCACTCGACCGCGACTGAGGATACCAGATCACTGAGCGACCGCACTATCGCGGTCAGAGGCGCTTCAGCACTGGCCTCCTCGCGCGCCGTCCCGAGGTGTGTATTCGTGCTCACGAGCCGCTCCAGCAGCTCACGCGCACCCGGATCACAGCCTAACGCCCCAGGCGCTTGCAGCAGCTGCTCGACCAGATCGCAGAAAATGCCGAGTGGCCGAAACACGTCATGCGGCTGGCACGAGTACATCTGCGTAATCCCGCCCTGCAGCGACGCGAGCGCTTTGTACTCGGACAGCAATCGCGTCTTCCCGATTCCTGGCTCACCCCATACCAGGAGCACTTGTTGACCACCGGCGCGCGCCGCGGCCCCCATGGCGCCGAGCATCCGCATCGCGTCTTCGCGCCCGACGAAGAGCTGATCGTCCGTCGTCCGGAGGCTGACGTCCGGCAGCCGTTCGCTGATCCGTCGCCTGAGCGCCCGCGGTGCGACGCGAAGCTGTGACTGCGTCTCGCCGACCTCGTGCAAGTACTCATCGATCACGCCTAACGCGGCACTCTTGGAGCCGGCGATCGCAAGCGCTTCCGCTCGGGCTAGCGTGCCCTCTTCGCTCAGGGGATCAAGCGCCAGCAGGGCCCGGGCAGCGACGTCGACCATGTCCCACCGGCCTCCCCCACGAAGCTGAGTGAGGTGCGTCGTTAGGGATCGGCTGAGACGAAGACTGATCTCCGCTCGCTCGGTCTCGAACCACTCGCGGTAGCTTTCAGAGACGTCCGGACTGTAGCCCGGAAACACTCCGTGCGAGAGCTGCTCGAGGTCGGACATAGCCGGCGCTCGGCCATCTAGAAGATCCCACCAGTCAACCGACACCAGCTCCAAGGGCATGGAGATCTGATCGGCGTCGGCTTGGATCGGCGCGGCAAGCTGGCGGAGTCGATAGAGCAGCTGCCGCAAGCTGTGCGCGGCCTGTCCATTCTGTGCCTGCGGAAACAAGAGCTCCTGGACTACGCGGCGCGAGCTGGCGTGGCCCCGGCGTGACGTCAGATAGAGTAGCAGCGCGAACAATCGTCCCGATGAAGGTCCGATCCGGCGCTCGCCGACGTCGATTGCGACAATTCCAAGTGTTCGAACGGAAACGTGTGCTCGCACGCGACCTGCTGCTCGTGTGGCGTTAGGGTGACGAGTCCGCGTCACACGCTCGTCACACCCATCTTGTGGCTCTCCACTCGGGAGCGCCAGAGTGAACCGGGCGTCAAGGGGAGTCCTCCGCGACCTAACAGGCAGCCCTTGTCGTGCGAACGCACTTCGGTGCATCCTCCTGCAGATCGCAACAGGTGAGCGCCTCAGCGCTATGCGCGTGGACCGACAGGGAAATCGGCAAGAGACTGTTGGTGCTGTTCAAGCCCTGTGCGCGAGACTCTTGGCGTTCGCGCTCACCGGGGCCCTCGCCGGCGCAACGCCGGTTGCCTTGCGAGCGCAGCTCGTCCACGGCACCGTCTCGTCCGCCGTCGCCGCCGGACGGGTCCCCGGCGCTGTCGTCCTTCTTCTCGACTCGAGCCTAACGACCCGTGCCCGCGCCCTGACCTCCGATTCCGGCACCTTCACGATTGGCGCCGGCGCGCCGGGACGCTTCCACCTCAAGGTCATGCGCATCGGCTTTCGGCCCACCGAGAGCCACGCCTTTGATCTTCGCGTCGATACCACGGTCGCCCTCGCGCTTACCGACATCCCCGTCATCCTCCCCGCCGTTACCACCCGCGATCGCAGCGACTGCCGGCTCCGTCCCGACACCACCGAGGCCGCCGTCCTCACCTTCACCCTCTGGGAGCAGGCCCGCACCGCGCTCCTCGCCGCCGCCATCACCCTCGAGCAGCGGGACTACCGCTTCGCCAAGCTCCAGCACTGGCGCGTCTACGACGTGAGGCAGCACGCGCTGCGCGACATGGCGCTCCGCGAATCGGAATCCCACGGCGCCGCGCCCTGGATCAGCCTCCCCGCCGAGCAGCTCCGCCACGACGGCTACGTCGCCGTGGACGACTCCGGGATGACCTTCCGCGCCCCGGACCTCGACGTCCTCCTCTCGCCCTACTTCACCGAGGAGCACTGCTCTCGCCTAACGAGCCGCAGCGCGCCCGACTCCGGTCTCGTCGGCCTCGACTTCGAGCCGGCCGCCCGGCCGCGCCACGTCGAGATCCGCGGCACTCTCTGGCTCGACGTCGCCTCCAAGGAGCTCAGGCACGTCAGTTTCACGTTTGTCAATCTGCCCGTCGCCGTCCCACCGCCCGACACCCTGTTCGGCGGCTACGTCGAATTCACCAAGCTCGCCACGGGCGCCTGGGTCCTGCCGAGCTGGCGGATCCGCATGCCGATCCCGATCCGTCGCACCATCCTCCACACCTTCTCTCCCGGCTACGGCCCGCGCAGCGTCAGCTCACTCGGCCCGTGGCGGCTCACCGCCGACTGGGTCCGTGTCGAGGGCGGTGACCTGCGCACCGTTAGGCGCGGCGACGCCGGCGATAGCGTGTTGTGGCGTCGGGCCACTGGGAGCATTCGCATCCTCGCGCTCCGTGGGGACAGCGGCCAGGCGCCCGCCGCCGGTGTCATCGTTAGGCTCGCCGGGTCGTCCTACGGCGGGCACACGGACATCGGCGGCATCGTCCGTTTCGAGCAGGCGATTCCCGGCACCTACCTCTTCGACGCGACGACGCCCCTCCACGAGGCCATCGAAGCCACCACGATTCGCACCGCCGTCACCGTCCGCGCCGGCGAGCTCGCCGAGGCGACCGTCACCCTCAAGCCCCTCGCCCAAGCCGCCGCCGACGTCTGCGGGGAGCGCGAGCTCGATCCCCACACCGGCGTCGTCACCGGCCGCGTAGCGTTAGGCGACGAGCCCGTGTTCAAGGCGAAGGTGAAGCTCGAGTGGGTTGGTGGCGACGCCGAGGCCGACACGCGGAACGATGGCTACTTCCGGTTCTGCGGCGTGCCGCGGGAGAAGCTCGTCCTCGTTCGGGCCTCGCGCGACACGCTCATGGCGACGACGACGCTCACCCTCGCACCGAACGAGATAGTACGCTCGCTCGATCTCCGCCTTCAACGATAGATGGCCGCCGACGCCTTGGCTTCAGAACGCAGCTCCCGCTGAAGGGTTCTGCGAGCGCGCTCGTGAAGGTACTATCAAAGGAACGCAGTCGCTGCCCGGCAATCAGGGATTTACGGAGGCGCGTCGTTATGCGGTGGACGCCAGTCCTGCTCTTTCCGCCATTTCTCGTCGGCGTCGCGACTTCGCTGAGCGCCCAGGCTATGTTCCCTGCCGCGGTGACGCGCGCCGCGATGCCGGGACCCGTAGAGCCACGACTAGTCCTTTTCCACGAAGATGACGCCGTCGGACGCGCGCCATACATCGGCCTCGGAGTGCTCATCGGCGCCGGCAGCGTGACAGCGTACTTCGTGCACGTGGCGCGCTCGCAAAAGGACAACGACGGATTCTTCATCCCACCGATCGTGTTCATCGACGTCGCGGCAGGCGGCGTGGTCGGTGGATTGATCGGATGGGCGATCCACGACGCCACTCACCAGAGGTAACTCAGGGCAGCTTGCGGATGATGAGTGCCTGATCGCGCGGCGTACACACGCGCCGCCAATCTTCCGCCGGCTTCACCGGCGCGCAGTGCTCGGCGTGGAGAAGGCTGTCGGTGAAGACCGTGCGCGCCGAGTTCTGCGAGGCGCTCGACTGCACCGGGGGTGACCGATGGCACGCCGCGACGAGCAGCACGCTACACAGCAAATGACTCACGCGCATATGAAAAACAATTCCTGACCGCTCGGGAAACGTCAAGCCCTAATCCTCACGCAGCGCCCGCGCCGGGTCGATCCGCGTCACGCGCCGCGCCGG
>QHUV01000277.1 GCA_003222065.1 Gemmatimonadota bacterium
CTTCGTACACAATCCAGAAAACGCCCTCTATGGCCACGCGACGTGCGTGCGCCTGATACTCCGCCAGGATCGGGTCCCAGGAGGAGGTCTGCGGCTGCTCTACCACTTAGCACCTCAAGCAATTCGGACTGAGTGTGAGCGTCGCTCCTCGATCGTCGCTTCGCAAGCATGCTCTGCCGGCGATGTCAGGCCGGCGTCTCGAATAAAGGGGTTATCGCCGACTCGTTAGGTGCGAACTCTACTCCGACGGTGTGGACCCGGAGAAACACACCTGGCGCTCCGCGAGCTTCGATGTCTATTCGTGATGAGCCTGACGCGGTCGGTCACGCGCCAACGGTGGCCATCCTCGCTGATCCGCCCGATCTCCATCCGGTACGCGCATGGTGACAGATCAACGGACGCCGATCTGCGCCTCCAGGAGCGCGAGACATTTTGCGGCCAGCGACGCGGTGTCATATCGAGTGCCGTCAGTTGCCTGCCACAGGCAGTCGTCGGCGGGAGGCTCGATCGGACGTAGAACGAGATCGGCGACGATTGTCGCCCCTTTCGGGGGCCCAGCATTCCCTCGTCGCGCGACCTTGCCGCGCCAGACGAGGACGTGGAGCTCGCCGAGGATCGCCTGCTTGGTCGCGTCTGCGAACCAGGAGACGCTGACAGCGCAGTCGGCCGCTTGGAGGACGCACCCGGTCGGCGTACGATGCTGCTCGACCGGACCCCGCACTTCCCCAACACGCTTCAGCACACGTTCGGGCGCCAGCTCATCGAGTAGCTGTGTGACGGAACGTTGAACGGCGCTCTTCGCTTTTGCGCTCGGCGACGAGCTCCATTGAAGCGCTCGGGGGTTCGTTGAGTCAGTCATGTCTCGGGCTTCTCTAAGACCGTTACGCAGGCCTGTGAGAAGTGGCTGTGCGGGAGACCTTCCCGCCGTGGGGGCGTCGCCGCGACGCTTGCGTGGATTACTCGATGAGTCGTCGGGCGTGCGGCGCCGGATTGGCCATCGTGCACCAAGCTCGGAGTTGATCCAGCGTCGCCTTGGCCCAGCCGCCGCGCATCTCGGGAATTGGCGCGAGTCGGCGGCGTTCGCCGTCTGCCGCTTCGAAGGTCAACCAACCCTTGGCCATGTTAGACCGGAGGTGCGCTCGACGCTCTAGGAACCGTCGTCGGTCGCGCGTCCCAAATGGTGGTCCGCCGTCTCTTTGGCGACGCTCGGCGAGCGTAGGATAGACGTCCCAAACCACCCAGTATCGTCCGCCTTCGTCAGTGAAATCGCGGCAAGCCATCGTCGGCTATTCGGCGTCGGGGAATGGTCCTATATAACGCCCAGAGTGCGGGTAATGCCAGGTTCACCGTCAGGAGGTCGATGAAGGACGGCGTATTAGTGGTCTCAGCGGCCCTCCCCTACCCAATCCAACAGAGCAGACTGTCCCGGAACTGCCGGATGAACCCAAATTTGGCGTTCATCCGCATGCTTTGCGCAAGGGACGGCGGTTGTCGTTGCCCGTCAGCATGAAGTTGCATCATGCGACACCAGCAGGCTCGTTACGAACGGCCGGCGCGACACGTGTCCCCAGTGTCTCGATCGCACGCATCAGCTTCGCGTGAGGCAGTGAGCCAGCGTTCATCTGAAATGTCCATCGCGAGATGCCGCCGAGCGCCTCGCTATGGCGAATGATCTTCTCGGTCACCTCTTCGGCATTCCCGATTACTAGTGCGCCGTACGGGCCACGCTGCGCGTCGAAATTCGGTCGGGTCATCGCCGACCATCCGCGTTCCTTGCCGACATCCGTCATGACGCGAGCATAGCCGGGAAAGAAGTCCGCAGCCGCTTCTTCCGTTGTCGCTGCGACGTATCCGAGGGAGTGCACACCGATCTTGAGTTGCTCCGGTGCATGACCGGCTTGTCGTCCAGCCTCGCGGTAAAGATCGATCAGCGGGCGAAAGCGCCGCGTTTCGCCGCCGATGATCGCAACCATCAGAGGCAGCCCGAGCATGCCCGCGCGAACGAACGATTTTGGAGTCCCGCCCACCCCAAGCCAGACGGGCAACGGATTCTGTAGTGGACGCGGGTAGACACCCTGGCCGGTCAGTGGCGCGCGATGCTTGCCCGACCAGTAAATGTGCTCGTTGTCGCGGATCTTGAGAAGCAAGTCGAGGTTTTCCGCAAAGAGAGAGTCGTAATCGTCGAGGCGCAAACCAAAGAGCGGAAACGAATCGACGAACGAGCCTCGGCCGGCGACGATTTCCGCACGGCCGCCGGATATGAGGTCGACGGTTGCAAATTCTTGAAACACGCGCACCGGATCGGCGGAACTGAGAACGGTCACGGCGCTGGTAAGGCGTATCCGCTTCGTTCGCGCGGCGGCGGCGCCGAGGATGACAGCCGGCGCCGAATCCAGGAAATCCTCGCGATGGTGCTCCCCGATCCCAAACGAGTCTAGCCCGACCTGGTCGGCGAGCTCGATCTCTTCGATCAAGTCTCGAAGGCGGTCGCCTGGATCAACCGCGCGGCTCGCATCGGTGTGTGCCGCAGCGAAGCTATCGATGCCGATCTGCACTTGCGACCTCCGGCAGCGTCATCGACCGACGACGAATCATGAGATTCGCGACACCGGCGAGCACACCCGCGCCTAACGCAACCCATGCTTCCGCAGGAGTCCATCGATCGGCGAGTCCCAACCACGCGTCGAGTGAATAGCGACCAAAGCCGATGAGCGCGAGCCCACCGGCCGTGGTGATGTACAGCAACGGCAGCTCGATTCCGTTGTTGGTTGCGAACAGACCGTGTTCCCAGTGGACGGCGAGCGTCGCGACGATCATCACCGAGATCATGAGCGCCGGGCCAATCGGACCGAGAAAACCAGATGCGACGAGGAGCCCGCTGACGATTTCGGCGAGCGATGCTGCCGCCGCAAACGGCCGGCCCGGGCGAAATCCGAGTTGCGCGAAGAACTCGCCGGTCTTGTCGAGGCCATAGCCGCCAAACCATCCGAACAACTTCTGAGCGCCGTGCGCTGTCATCACCACTCCGGTCACGAGACGGATGAGCAGAACGCCGGCACTCACTGTTTCTGTAGCCACGCCAAATGTGTTCATGGTACCGCTCCCACGATTGTGAACGTTGCAGTTACTGAGGGTGACTAGCGAAAGGTACGGGTCCGGGCAAGGTCTCTTGACGGCAAGTATCTTTGTGTTAAGATACATCCCATGGGAAAGGCCGAGACACAAAAAGAGGCCGCCGACGTTTCGGGCACGCATCTGTGGCTCGTGATGATGAAGGCCTTTCGGACGCTCGAGCGCGTCGCGACCCGGAGTATCGAGTCGGCCGAGGTGGGCCTCTCTGACTTCGCCGTCCTGGAGATGCTGCTCCACAAAGGACCGCAGCCCGTCAACGAGATTGGTCGGCGAATCGAGCTCACCAGCGGAGCGATCACCACCGCAGTGGATCGACTCGAGTCGCGCCGCCTGGTGACGCGCGAGGCGCACGAGAGCGACCGCCGGGCCCGCATCGTCTGCCTAACGGCGCGGGGAAAAGAGGAAGCAGTGAAAGCGTTCGCCATTCACCGCACGGCGATGGATGTAGCAGCGAGTGGGCTCTCGAAGAGCGAGCGCGCAACACTGATCCAGCTGCTCAAAAAACTCGGCACTTCCGCCGAGCGTTGAGCAGTACCAAACGAGAAGACACGGACATGACCCAGCAGACCATTACAGTCGTCGGCGGTACCGGTGCGCAGGGCGGCGGCGTCGTCGACGCGTTGCTGGCCTCGGGCCAGTACGCTGTTCGCGTCGTCAGCCGCAACGCTGCGAGCAAGTCGGCCAAGGCGCTCGAGAAGCGTGGCGTTCGCGTGGTGCAGGGCGATCTGCTCGAGCCGAGCAGCCTCCGCGCTGCCTTCGAAGGCGCGCACGGAGTCTTCCTGGTCACCAATTTCTGGGACCCGACGCAGATGCCGAAGGAGACGGAGGTGGGCAGCGCAGCAGTGAAGGAAGCGCGTGCGGCTGGTGTTCAGCACTTCATCTGGTCCACGCTTCCCGATGCTGAAAAGCTGACCGGCGGGCGGCTCAAGCTTCCGCACTTCACGGGTAAGGCGCGAGTGGACGCCGCGGTCGAGGCAGCGAAGTTCCCGCGGCATACGTTCGTGCAGGCGCCTTTCTACTTTCAAAACTTCTTGGGGCTACTGGCGCCGCAGGCGTTGCCCAATGGAGGACGCGGCTGGGCGGTCCCTATGGACCCGGCAGCGCGAGTAATGCACGCGGGTGACGTGAACGACGTCGGACGTGCCGTCGCCGCGGCCTTCGCCG
>QHUV01000278.1 GCA_003222065.1 Gemmatimonadota bacterium
AAGAAGAATGCCGCCGTCAGGAGAGAGGCGACGAGGCTATGTGCGTTGTTGTCCCACTGCGTGAAGGGAATGTCCCAGCCGCCGAAGAACAGCGTCGTCATCAGTGCGCTCGCCGTGACCATGTTCGCGTACTCGGCGATGAAAAACATCGAGAACTTCATCGCGCTATACTCGGAGTGATAACCGGCGATGAGCTCCGACTCCGCCTCCGGTAGGTCGAAGGGCAGGCGGTTGGTTTCCGCGAAGGCGGCGACAAAGAAGATGAAAAAGGCGAGCGTGGCGCTGAAGACGTTCCAGGCCAGCGGCCAGCGCCCCGACGTCTGCTCGGCCACGATCGCACCGAGCGAAACGTTCCCGGAGAGCAACAGCACGGGAATCGTCGCCATGCCCATCGCGATCTCGTACGACACCATCTGCGCGCTCGAGCGCAACCCGCCTAACAGCGCATACTTGTTGTTCGAGGACCAGCCGGCGAGGACGATGCCGTACACGCCTAACGAGGAAATGGCCAGGATGTAGAGAAAGCCGATCGGTAGCGGCGCGATCGCCATGTCTATCAATCCCCACCGTGAATACCATGGCGCGCCGAACGGAATGACGGCCAACGTCATCAGCGCGGGAATAAACGACAACGCCGGCGCCATGATGAACAGCGGCTTGTACGCGGCGCCCGGATATGTCTCCTCCTTCATGATGTTCTTGAGCCCATCCGCGGCTGGCTGCAACAGACCGCCAGGTCCAACGCGGTTCGGCCCCAGCCGATCCTGTATCCAACCCGCGATCTTTCGCTCGGCAAGCGTCAACAGCGCCACGCCGACCAGATAAATCGTGAACAGAATCACGATCTTGAGAATTGTCGCGACCAGCCACGGCGCGAAATGATCCGGGTTGGGCGCCACCAGCAGCTCTTGCGACGGCGGCACGCCTGCCTGAAGAAGGTGGACTCCGAACGGCCTCATGCCGATGCCTCCGCCGTCGCGCCGGCGACGACGCGTCCCTTCATGCCTAACGTGTCGTACGAGAGCCCCGCGAACTCGGGTCGCGCCGCGGCGAGCGCGGCGAAGACGTCGCCCGGCAAATCACCACCGTGCACCTTCCACGCGCCTAACGCGGCAAGGAGATCGGCGAGCGCGAACCAGCTCGGCCGCGCGAACCCGGGCGCCGCCTTCACCTGCATGAAGCGCTGCACGCGGCCGCGCAAGTTGGTAAACGTTCCCTCTTCTTCGCTCATGTTCGCGATCGGCAGCACGACGGCGGCGGCGTGACGTGCCCAAAATGGCAGCGTCGTGCCGACGACGATCGTCGCTCCCGCTCTCGCCGCGCCCGCCGCGTCCTCCCCCACCAACTCCTCGTCGGCGACGAGCAGCACGTCACCGGCGGCAAGTCCGTCGAGCGGCCGGTCGCGGCGCGTGAAGCCAAGCAGTTCGGCGCCCCGGACGTTGGCCGCGCGGTCCGCGCGCAGGGCGAGGTCTTCCACGCCGGCAAGCGGTGCCTCCGGACCGGTCGGCACGCGGAAGGCCCCTGCTCCGCCGGTGCGCTCGATGATGACGGACAAGAGATACAGTGCCTCGTTCGACAGCATCGGCGACGCGAGGACGAACACGCGCTTGCCGTTCATGAGCTTCACCGCCTCGTCGAGCGCGCGGTCCCAGTCGCAGCCGGCGAGGGTTGCTCCCTGCCGCACCATCGGCACGTCCACTCGGTCACGTCGATTCAGCCACCGATAATTCAAGCGGCCGTGATCGCACATGAAGTACTTGTTGACGTCATCGTTAGGCCTAGGTCGGAGACGCACGACGGTGTTGTCGCGCGCTTCGATCATGATGTTGCAGCCTTGCGAGCAGTTCGGGCACACCGACGCGGCACGGTCGAGCTCCCACGCCCGCGCCTTGTTCAGCGCGTCCTTCGAGAGGAGCGCACCCACTGGACAGAGATCGATGACGTTCCCCGCCCATGGATGCGTCATGTCCTCGCCCTCGAACTTGCCAATCACGGCGCGATCACCACGTTCGCTGACGTTGAGAATCGGATGTTGCGCGACGTCGTCCATGAACCGGACGCAGCGTGTACACAGAATGCATCGGTTGGCGACGTAAATGACGTCGCCGCCAAAGTCCTCGACGGGATTGAAGCGCTTCGCTTCCCGATAGCGTCCCTCGGGCCGGCCTTCCTGAAAGGTGTAGTCTTGCAGCTCGCATTCGCCCGCCTGATCGCAGATCGGGCAATCGAGCGGATGATTGATGAGCAACATCTCGAGCACGCCCTGCCGCGCCTCGAGCGCTTTGTCCGTGTGAACGCGCACCACCTGTCCCTCGGCGACCGACGTCGCGCAGGACGGCGCGAGCTTTGGCGCCTTCTCGACTTCGACGAGACACATCCGGCAGACCCCAGCCACCGGCAACCCCGGGTGGTAGCAGTAATGCGGGATCAGCACGCCGGCTGCCTTGGCCGCCTCGAGGATCGACGTCCCCGCCGGCACCGAAACCGGACGCCCTTCTATCGTTAGGTTGACCGTTTGAGGGGCAGTCATCGATTCACGCCACGGCGGGCACGAGGTGATGCGTCTTCCGCTTGATCAGCGACTCGAAATCGCTCGGGAATTTCTTCAACCCGGACACCACCGGCGTCGCGCATGAATCGCTCAGCACACAGATCGTCTTGCCCGTCATGTTATCCGCGATCTCGAGCAGCGTGTCGAGGTCCTCGGCTGTGCCATCGCCGGCGGCGATCCGTTCCAGAATTTTTGTCGTCCAGGCCGTACCTTCGCGGCACTGTGTGCACTGGGCGCAGCTCTCGTGGGCAAAAAAGCGCGCGGCGCGCGCGATGAACTTGACGAGATTCTGTGCGTCGTCGACGACGATCACGCCACCGGAGCCGAGCATCGTACCCTGCGCGACGAACCCCTCGTAATCCATGAGCGAGGCTTCGGCTTCCGCGAGGTTCTGAATCGGAACCGAGATACCGCCGGGAATGACCGCCTTGAACTTCCGACCTGGCAAAGGTCCCCCGCAGAGGTCATACAGAAAATCCCTGAACGGAAAGCCCATCGGCACTTCGTAGTTCCCTGGCCGCGCGATATTGCCGCACACGGAATAGAGCTTCGTGCCCGTACTCTTCGGGTTGTCGGCGCG
>QHUV01000014.1 GCA_003222065.1 Gemmatimonadota bacterium
ATATCGCATCACGTACGCGGCCTCTGCCTTGCATTGACCGCGGGGGGCCGACGCCGGACGGGACCGCGCCACGGCCGGCGACTGCTTTCTCCAGCGAGACTCGACGCAATGTTCGAGGCGATGACGTGGGCGGGCGTATGGCTCGTCCAACGTAGTGCGGCACTGCCGGACACGGTATTCACGAAGCAGGTCGCGGCGGTACCGAGCACTTTCGATCGAATCACTGGGATCGCTAGCGGCGTGCTGACGATCCTCTTCTGCATTTTCGTCATCGCGGCGGTGCCGGCCGCGTGGAACTTTCGAAAGAGCTATCGACGGGTGAATCAGCTGCTCGAGCGGATTTACGGCGACATCAATCCGATCATGCGCCACGCCAGCTCCGTCGCGGACAACATCAATTACATCACGACGTCGATCCGAACGGACGTCCAACGGATCAACGCAACCATTGCGGATGCGAACGAGCGGCTGCAGGAGGCCGTCACGGCTACGGAGCGCCGACTTGGCGACTTCAACGCCCTGCTTCGCGTGGTACAGGAGGAAGCCGAGAGCATGTTCGTGTCTACCGCATCGGTGGTCCGGGGGGTTCGGAGCAGCGCCGAAGCGCTGTCCAAGCGGAGTGATGGGACGAAGTTTGCGACACCAGACGACGAAGATCTCGATCAGCTCGAACTCGACAGCGAGATCGATACCGAGGAGGAAATGAGCGATGGCCACGACAGCAACGCCGCGCCGGCCGAGAACGATGTCGCGCGGCCGAGGCTCAAGCGTCGGAGCAGGGGCAGGGGGGGTATGGGGCAACCGAATGAGCACGAACGATCGAGCGGACCGCGAACCAGGGGTAGCTGACGAGCAGTACGACCTGCTGACCGCCGCGCTGATTGGTGTGGCAATCGGCGTGGGGACGACACTGCTCGTACGACGCGGCCCGTCAGGGAGTCGGCCAATGTCGCCGATACTTCGCGGCGCAGCGCTAGGTGCGAAATGGGCGGGCGTCAACGCTGCCCGTCTGGGCGCTCGCGGCGCCACGTGGGCGCGCGATACGGGCGAAGAACTGTGGGACCGTATCCCGCGCGAGGAGATTCGCGACCACGTCCGTGATTACCTTGGCAAGGCGCAGGAGGCGATCGATGATGTGGTCGAGACCGAACTGCGCGATCTCCGTCGGGCCGTCCGACGACAGCGAAAGCGATTGGGGATCTAGGCCGCACCCGGATCAGCCCAACAGCACGAGGAAGCCAACGCGCTGGACGACGATTGCCTTGATGATGGTTCTCGCCGGCGCGGCTTTAGTGCTGCTGCCGTCGCCGGCGTACGCATGGACCCCCGGTACGCATGTCTTTCTCGGCGAAGCCGTGATGCGATCACTGGATCTGCTGCCGAGCGCGATCGCCGAGCTTCTTCGAGCCTATCCGTACGACTTCCTTTATGGGTCGATTGCCGCGGATACGAGCATCGCGAAAAAGTACGCTCCGGTCGGCCGTCATTGTCATTCGTGGACGGTCGGACTCGAGATCTATGACGGGGCCGAGGACGATGCGCTGCGCGCTTTCTCGTTAGGCTACCTGGCGCATCTCGCGGCGGACGCGGTGGCGCACAATTACTTCGTGCCGAAGCAGCTGGCAATCACCTCCAGTACGTCTTCCCTGGGGCACAGCTACTGGGAGAGTCGATTCGAGACGCACCTCGGCGAACGTTACAGTAGGCGCGCGCGTGACTTGATCACGCTGGATCACTCCCGCTCGGACGGGCTCCTCGACCGCATTCTGAGTCCGACAATCTTCAGCACATCGACCAATCGCCGGATATTTCGAGGTATGGTCGTCGTCGCCGACTCGGAATCGTGGCAACGGATCTTTCAATTGATGAAGGAGAACAGCCGCTGGGATCTCGCCGATTCCGAAGTGGGTCGCTATCTCGAACGTTCGTTCGATTACATCGTCGATTTTCTCAGACGGATCGAGAAGTCGGAGCCGTACCGTCTCGACCCTTCGGGCGATCATCCGCTCCGACTCGCCAAGCGGGTACGACGCGACGTGCTGAGACGAGAGGGAGACGACGAGCTACGCGAAGAGGCTGAGCGACATTTCGGAATGCCTGAGTCGGCGTTGACGTTCTCTCAGCAGCTCGAGCTGCCGCTCTACGCGCCGAGTCGCTCCACCAGCAGTTGATTTACGCGCTTGGGATCAGCGCGGCCGCTCGACTTCTTCATCACGAAGCCGACCAAGACGCCGAGCAGCTTCTGCTCTCCGCCGGCGTATCGCGCTATTTCCTTCGGATGCTCGGCCACGACCTCGTCGATCCAGCCACGCAGCGCGGAGTCGTCACGCACCTGGACAAGCGCCTCTCGTTGGGCAATCTGCGATGCGCGTTCGCCCGTTTGCGCCATGACCGCGAAGACGCGTTTGGCGGCGGTGCCACTCAGAACGTCGTCGCGCACGAGGTCGAGGAGCTCGCCGAGATCGGCGGCGCGAACCGGGAAATGAGCGATGTCGATCTTGCTCGCGTTGAGAGCGGCGCGCACTTCGCCCATCACCCAATTGGCGGCGGCCTTCGCGTCACGGTGGTGCCGGACGACCTCCTCGAAGTAGTCGCCTAACGCTTTTGTCGCCGTCAAGACGTCGGCGTCATAGGGGCTCAGGCCAAGCGTTTCGCGGTAGCGCGCTCGCCGTTTGGCCGGAAGCTCGGGCAGCTCTCGACGAATCGTCTCGACACGATCGAGCTCGAGGACGAGCGGCGGCAAATCGGGCTCGGGAAAGTAGCGATAGTCGTGACTCTCCTCCTTGGTCCGTGCCGGCCGGACTGACGCCGTGACGGCATCCCAGAGCATTGTTTGCTGTATGACGCGCTGCCCGGCGTCGAGTATGCCGCATTGCCGCGCGAATTCCGCGTCCAGTGCGCGTTCGACCGCGGAGAAGGAGTTGAGGTTTTTGACCTCCGTTTTCGTTCCCAGCTGCGAAGCACCAACGCGTCGCGCGCTGATATTAGCGTCGACACGCAGACTTCCCTCCTCCATGCTGACGTCGCTCACCTCGAGGAACTCGAGAAGCTGCTTGAGTGAACGGAGGTAGGCACCCGCCGCCCGCGACGAGCGGATGTCCGGCTCGCTGACGATCTCGATCAATGGTACGCCGGCGCGATTCAGATCGATCGCCGTGAGCGTAGGAAAGCGATCGTGAACCGACTTGCCAGCGTCTTCCTCGATGTGAAGGCGAGTAATGCCGACGCTCGCCGGGGCATCGCCACGGTCGCCCTCGATCGTGAGGCGACCCGCCGTCGCCAATGGGCGGTCGTACTGCGAGATCTGATAGCCCTTTGGCAGGTCGGGATAGAAGTAATTCTTCCGCGCGAAGACCGACACCAGGTGAACGCGGCAGTCGAGCGCGAGCGCGGCACGGATCGCAAGATCGACGACGTGCTCATTGAGCACCGGCAACGCGCCGGGGAGTCCGAGGCACACCGGACAGACCTGCACGTTAGGCGGCGCACCAAACTCGGTCGAGCAGCGGCAGAATGCCTTGGTACGCGTGAGCAGCTGGACGTGCACCTCGAGGCCGACGACCATCTCATAGTCGAGACGCGACGGCGCGCGCTGGAGTGAGCTCGTCACGGTTGATTCGCGAGTGCTCATCGATCGGCCTCGCTCCCGAGAGCGCGCTCGAGCGCCTGCGCAACGCCGAACATCCGCTGCTCGGCGAAATGCGGCGCCAGGATCTGTCCACCGACGGGGAGTCCACGCACGCGACCGATCGGCAGCGAGAGCGCGGGAATGCCGGCAAGGTTCGCGGTGACGGTGAAGACGTCACTCAAATACATGTCGTACGGGTCCGTCTTGGAGCCTGCGGCAAATGCCGGTGTCGGCGTCGTCGGCGTGAAGAGAACGTCGATGCCCGAGGAAAACACAGCGGTGAAATCGCGTGCGATCAGCGACCGCACCTGCATCGCCTTCGCGTAATAGGCGTCGTAGTAGCCCGCGGAAAGGACATAGGTACCCAGCAGAATTCGGCGCGAGACCTCCGGACCGAAACCACGTGACCGCGTCGCCTCGTACATGGCGCGAAGGCCGTCGTCGGCAACGCGCAGTCCGTAGCGGACCCCATCGAATCGGGCAAGGTTCGACGATGCTTCGGCGGGCGCGATAATGTAGTAAACTGGAATCGCCAGATCCGTGCTTGGCAGCGAGACATCGCGAACCGTGGCGCCAAGGGCGCGGCAGTGGTCGAGTGCACGATCGCAGCGCTCGGCGATCTCACGGTCCAGCTGTTCGGGGTAGTACTCGCGCGGCCGGCCGATGACGACGCCATCGAGCGAGGTGAGTGCCTGACGATAATCCGGCACGGGGACGTCGCGTGTCGTAGCGTCCTGCGGATCAGGGCCGGCAATTGTCTGCAGTGCGAGCGCCGCGTCATCGACAGTGGCGCCGAGAACGCCGATTTGATCGAGCGACGATGCAAACGCCACGAGACCGTATCGACTCACGCGTCCATATGTCGGCTTCACGCCGACGATGCCACAGAATGCCGCAGGCTGCCGAACCGACCCGCCCGTTTCGGATCCAAGGCCGATTGGCGTGATGCCCGCCGCCACGGCCGCCGCCGACCCGCCTGACGAGCCGCCGGGTACGAGGCGCGCGTCGAGCGGATGCTTCGTGCGACCGAATGCGCTGTACTCAGTCGACGAACCCATGGCGAATTCGTCCAGGTTCGTTTTCGCGACAACGACGGCGCCAGCGTCACGAAGGCGCGAAATGGCTGTCGCCTCGAACGGGCTACGGTAATTCTCGAGGATGCGCGAGCCACAGGTCGTCGGCGAATCGAGCGTCGCGATGTTGTCTTTCACGACGACGGGTACGCCGGAGAGCGGACCAGCGTCGCCGCTCGCAAGGCGCTTCTCGAGTGCGGCCGCCTGGTCGCGCACGACGCGTTCGTCGCTCCAGAGAAAGGCGTTCAATCCATCGGCGCCGGCACGTGCTTCGTGGGCGCGCGCGAACGTGTCATCGACGATCTGTTGGGGCGAGCGCGCGCCGCGAGCGATCGCTTCGGCAATCGCGGCCGCGCCGCCCGTTGGCTGTGCACGGCCCGCGTGCGTCACGGCGCCGGTTCCGGATCCTCGTGCGTCGCCAATCGCGGGACGAGAAAGAAACCGTCGCGCAGCGCCGGCGCGAACGAGGCCGGTGGCCTAACGAGCTGAATCGGTGGGCCCTGATCGCGCCGCAAGCGCATTCCCGGTTGCGCGAGTGCAGTGGCGGCGTCGACCTCGGATGTGTCGACCTTGGACAGCACCTGCATATGCTCGAGAATCGACGTCAGCTCGGTTGCCATGATGCGAGCGCGCTCATCGCCAATGCCAAGGCGCGCGAGCGACGCGACGTGACGCACCTCATCGAGTGAGATGCTCACGCGCCAATCTCGCGCTCGAGGTTGGCTTGCGCGACGACGAGCGTCTTGCGGCCGACCGACTCGTCGTCGAAGTCGACTTTCACCTTCAGCTCGCGGCCGGACCCAGCTAGTTCGGCAATCGTGCCGGCACCGAACCGGCGGTGGCGCACGCGCGCGCCAACGGCGATCACCGGCGCGTCCTGAGAGACGTTCTCGTCATCCGGGTAAATCGAGACGCGGGTGACGGGCGTGCCGGGGCGGCGCGCGGCCGCTGATGGCGGAAATGCGGGGTCCCGGTCGTCATCGAACGAGCCGAAGGCCATGGCGTCGCGGCCGCCGCGCTGGCCCCCCCAACCTAACGACGGCCCACGCATCGCGGCGCGACCCGAACTTCTCACCTTGATCGTGTTTCGTTTGTCGAGCAGCGAATCAGGAATAGCGACAAGGAAGCTGGATGGCCGCGACGCCAAGAGCTCACCGTTGCGGCGGCGCTCTTCGGCGTGCGTGAGGTACAGCTTCCGCTCGGCCCTCGTGATGCCGACGTAGAAGAGCCGACGCTCCTCCTCGAGCTGCGGAGGATCGTCGTAGGCGCGCGCGAGTGGAAAGAGCCCATCCTCGAGTCCACTGATGAAGACGACGGGGAATTCCAAACCCTTCGCGTTATGCAGCGTCATCAAAGTGACCGCATCGGCATCGGCCTCCAGCGCGTCGACGTCGGCGATGAGAGTAGCGCGTTGCAGAAAATGATCGAGTGGCCGGAGACCAACCTCTCCCAATTCGTCGGCGACCAACTCGGCGGCGCCCGTGATGAGCTCCTTCACGTTCTCGAGGCGATCGGCGGACTCGGGGCCTTCCGCCTTGAGGTAATCGCCGTACTTGATGGCGTCGAAGACCTCACGCAGCAGCTCGTCGACCGGCGTTTCTTCCGCCAAAACCCGAAATCGATCGATGAGTGAAATGAACTGCGCCAGCGCGACGCGCGCCGCCGGCCGCACCCCCTCGAGAAGGTCCGCGCGTGAGGCAGCGGCGAACATGGACACGCGTTCGCGACGCGCGACCTCGGCGAGCATGTCCAATGTCGTCTCGCCGAGCCCGCGCTTCGGTATAGCGATGGCGCGGCGAAAGGCTTCGTCGTCGGCCGGGTTCGCGATGAGCTTCAGGTAGCTCATCAGGTCCCGAATCTCACGCCGATCATAGAAACGCACGCTGCCGACGAGTCGATACTGGATCGTGTGGCGACGAAGGGCTTCCTCGAGCGCACGGCTCTGCGCGTTCGTGCGATACAGGACCGCGAAGTCGCGGAGGTCGAGGTTCTTCGTGGCCCGTCGCGTGGATAGCTCGTCGACGATCCACTCTGCTTCGTCGCGTTCATCCAAGGCGCGCAGCGCGGTGACAGGCTCACTTCCGCCTTGTGTTGGGCGCAGCGTTTTGCCCATGCGACCAGTGTTGGCGGAAATCACGGCGTTCGCGACATCGAGAATCGGCGGCGCGGAGCGATAGTTCTCCTCGAGCCGCACGATCGAAGCGGCGGGAAAATCCTTGTTGAAGTCGAGGATGTTGCGTATGTCGGCACCCCGCCAGCCGTAGATGGACTGGTCGTCGTCGCCGACAACACAGACGTTGCCTTCGTCGCCGGCGAGTAGCCGCACAAGCTGGTACTGCGCGCGATTCGTGTCCTGATACTCGTCGACGAGCACATAGCGGAAGCGAGACCGGTACGACGCGAGCTGCGACGGGTTCTCGCGGAGTAGCCTAACGGGAAGGACGAGCAGGTCGTCGAAGTCGACGGCGTTCGCGAGGCGCAGGGCGTCGCCGAGATCGTGATAGATCGGGGCAACGGTGCGAGAGAAGGGATCCATCGCCAGCGACTCGTACTCGGGCGGCGCGACCAACGCGTTCTTCGCATCCGAGATCGCCGATTGAATCGCGCGGGGCGCATACTGTTTGGACGAGACGCGATGCCGCTCCATCAATCGTTTGATGACGGCGAGCGAGTCGTCCTGGTCATAGATGGTGAATGCGGCGGTGCGCTCGACGAGTCGTGGCGCGGCGCGCAGCATCCGTGCTCCGACAGCGTGAAATGTCCCGATCCACATGCCAGCGGTCGGACGGCCGAGCAGGCGCTCAATGCGATCACGCATCTCGCCCGCGGCCTTATTCGTAAACGTCACGGCAAGAATCGAGTGCGGGTCGACCCCGTGCACCTCGATGAGCCGAGCAATACGCATGGTAAGGACGCGCGTTTTGCCGGAGCCGGCGCCGGCGAGGACGAGCAGGGGGCCGTCGCGATGCAACACGGCCTCACGCTGCGCGGGATTCAATCCACCGAGGAGGGACTCGTCGGGCAAAGTCGATGCTTCCATCATCGAAGTATAACGTCGAACGTAGCGCCGGAATCAGCAGCAGCGAGGACCAATTTGCCGCGATGGTTTTCCTCGACGATGCGACGCGCGAGTGAGAGACCGATGCCCCACCCGCTCTGCTTTGTCGAGAATCCAGGCTCGAACACGCGAGCGCGCAAGCCGGAGGGAATACCAGGTCCATTATCGGCGACGCGAATACGCACGCCTCCATCGGATAGCCGTGCCGTGGAAAGGCGGATGCGTCCGCCGCGACCGGCAAGCGCGTCGATGGCGTTCTTGGCAAGTACCTCGATCGCCCACTCGAGCAGCACCGGATCGCCCTCGATCATCGGCGGTGCCCCGTCGTGCGCAACGTCGATGGCGATTGTGTTCGCGAGCGTCGGTACGCGGGCGCGAAAGTACGTGGCGACGCGATCGACGAGCGCCGTGACGTCGACGGGCTCACACTTCGGCTCGCGACCGATTCGCTCGAAGCGATGGGCCACGCGATCGAGCCGCTCGAGATCAGCACTCATGTGCGTCGCAGCGGCATGCGTCGACGGATCCTCGGCCCGCTCCTCGAGTAGCTCGATCCAGCCGGCCAAGCTCGAGAGCGGCGTTCCAAGCTGGTGCGCGGACTCACGCGCCATACCCGCCCAGATACGTTCGCGGGCGACGTTGCCCCGTACGCGAATGACGTAGAATCCGACGATGAGGAGAATCGCCGCCGTCGCCACCTGCAGGACCGGCACGATCCGAAGCCCCTCGACGAGTGGCGTGTTACCGAAGTGAATCTGGCCGAGCATTGGATCGACGAGCGGCGGATTCTCGGCGTCGAGCCGACGAATGTAGGCGCGCAAGCGCGCGTCTTTGGTTACGTCAGTGACCTCGAACGGAAGATTGGCCGCGGCCGTCGGATTCCCCGCCGCGTCGGTGACGATGACCGGCACGCCCTGCTCGACGATACTGCGCGATAGACCGAGCAACGCCTGCGTGCCCGCACCCTCGGTGGTGTCGCCTAACGCGTGGTAGATACGGGCGTAGATTCGGCTAGAGCGCTCGGCCTCGAGTCGCAGGTCGCCGACGACATTATGGGTATACCAGAGAATCGACCCGAGGAGCAGGGCGATGAGCGCGGCGAAGATGAGCTCCGGGCTCCCGCGGCGCATGCGATCAGCTGAGCCGGTCAGTCCCCAAATACGGCCTGAGTGCCTCGGGGACGACGACCGTGCCGTCGGAACACTGATAGTGCTCGAGCAGGCAGGCGATGGTGCGCGGGAAGGCGAGCCCTGACCCGTTGAGTGTATGCACCAAGCGGGGCTTCTCGCCTTTCGCGGCGCGGAAGCGAATGTTGGCGCGTCGCGCCTGAAAGTCGGTGCAATTGCTGCACGACGACACCTCGAGCCAAGCACCGACGCCGGGCGCCCACGCCTCGAGGTCGTAGGTCATCGCCGATGAGAAGCCGGTGTCGCCCGCGGCGAGAAGCTTGCGTCGATATGGAATGCCTAACCGCTCGAGAGCCGTCTCGGCGTGCCTAGTGAGCAGCTCGAGCTGGTTCGCCGAATCTTCCGGGGTGGAGTAGCGAACGAGCTCCACCTTGTCGAACTCGTGGGTTCGCAGAACGCCCCGAGTGTCCTTGCCCGCCGATCCCGCCTCGCGCCGGAAGCATGGCGTATACGCGACAAATCCCTTGGGCAACATGTCGGCGTCGACGATCTCGTCGCGATAGAGATTCGTCACCGGCACTTCCGCGGTCGGAATAAGAAACAAGTCATCGACCGTTACCGAATAGACGTCGTCCTCAAATTTCGGGAGCTGGCCAGTGCCCGTCAGTGTCGCCCGGTTGACCAGAATGGGCGGCCAAATCTCCTCATAGCCATGCTCGCGACTGTGCAGCTCGATGAAAAAGTTGATCAACGCCCTAACGAGCCGCGCGCCTAACGCACGATAGACGACAAAGCCGGACCCACTGATCTTTGCCGCGCGTTCGAGATCGATGATGCCGAGGGCGGCTCCGACCTCCCAGTGCGGGCGCACACCCGCGGCGTCGCGAGGCGTTCCCCACTCACGAACGACGCGGTTGCACTCTTCCCCGCCCGCTGGCACCCCAGGGGCAGTAACGTTAGGCAGCACGAGCAGCATCGCCCGCAACTCACCTTCGACGGCGTCCAGCTCGCCCTCGAGGCGCGCGATCTCCTCACCGAGCTCGCGACCGCTGGCAATGAGCTCGTCCGCCGGTTCCTTGGCCTTCTTCCGGCGCGCGACCTCCTGCGAGTTGGTGTTGCGGGCCGCCTTCCGCTCCTCGACGGCCTGAATAAGCGTCCGCCGGTCGCGATCGAGATCCTCGCCGCGATCGATGAGTTGCAGCAGGGCGTCGTCCGCGCCGCGGCGGCGCATGGCGTCGCGCAGCAGGTCGACCTGCTCGCGCAGGGCCCGCATGTCGTGCACGATCGCTCCGGTCAGTCCTTCGGGATACCCGAAGGGATGAGAGAGAAAAAGCCGCAGTTCGGATCGACGGTGAAACGCGTCCTCACGGTGCGCGTTCCCGAATCAATGCCCATCACTTCAATCTTGGCGTAGATCACATTGCTAAAAACGGAGAATCCGCACGCCGTCGGATCAGTGGTGGAGACCACGAAGACGTCGCCCACTTTCGTGGTGAACAGAGAGTCCGTCACGTAGCCGCTTTGTGGCGCCTTGAGGAGCGCATCGAACGAGCTGGTGGAGCGCTGCATCGAGACGCTGTGCGCCGCCGAGAGCCCACCCGCGACATAACGAACGGAGTAACTCGTCGCGTTGCCCTGGCCGTCGATATCGAACGCCAGATCAAACGTAAAGCTCGGGTTGACGACGACCGCCTGACGACCGAAGAGCCAGAGCCCGGTCGGAGCGTCGACAGGAGTACCGTTGATCGCGTACACAATAAGCGTGTCGGTCGCGTTCTCGGTTTGCGCTTTCGGGTGCGTCAAGCTGCTGCACGCCGTCATGCCGACGAAGACCGCGAGCGTCGTCGCGACAAGGGCGAGCCTTCGCGGCGCGTGCAATCTCGATGTCATGATGACGGTGATGGAGTCGAGGAACCGATGTGCGGATGACCGGCCAATGGCGTAGGATATTCGGACGTCATGGAGAGTTCAAGCGATTATCAGCGCTTGACTTCGACATTCACGATCTCTAGCTTCGCCACCACTTTCCGGGAGGACTCGAGATGGCCAGCATCCGGGATCTCGTCGCTGCAATTCGACAGCGCGAAGGAGTCGAAGCAGCGGTCGTGCTCGGGCGCGACGGACTGCTCATCGACGGTCAGGCCGTCCCGGGGATCGATCCGGAGCGCATTGCCGCGCACATTCCGCCAATCATCGGCCCCGCCGATGAGCTCGGGGCAACGTTGCGCCGCGCGGAGCTACTCACTGCCGTGCTCGAGTATCGCGGAGGCGTGGCGATCGTTTCGGCGATGTCGTCGGAGGCAATTCTGTTCGTTCTTCTAACGCCGCAAGCGAACATCGGCCAGCTCTTGTTCGAGTTGCGCCGCAATCGCGACCACATCGCCGCCCTCGTGTAGCCATGGTCGCGGACAGGAGCGCGGCCGAGCCGACGTTTCACGTCCTGGTCGCGGATGATGAGCCGCACATCGGCCGCATCATCAAGATGAAGTTGGAGCAGGGGCCATTTCGCGTCACGCTCGCCTATGACGGACGCGAAGCGCTCGATTTCCTCCGGCGCGATCCGGACGTCGATCTCGTGCTGCTCGATCTCATGATGCCCCACTTGAGCGGCTTGGACGTGCTTGCCGCCATGAAGGCGGACACGCGCCTTCATGATCTGCCGTCCATCATCCTCACGGCGGCGGGACAGGAACAACAGCATCATCGGGCAATCGAGCTCGGTGCGAGTGAATTTCTGACGAAACCGTTTAGTCCGAAAAAGCTCTACGCGCGGGCAGCGGAGCTCGTCGGCATCGGCGGCGAGGAGTCCAGCACGGACGCATCGTGAGCACGTCCGACATCTGGGTGGTAGTACTGGCTGGCGGCGTGGGCTCTCGCTTTTGGCCGCTCAGTACGCCCGGTCGGCCAAAGCAACTGCTGCCGCTCGTCACCGACAAACCGCTCCTGGTCGACGCGGTCGACAGAGTAGCATCGATGGTCCCTGGTTCACAAACGCTCATTCTCACCAATGCGTCGCTCGTTCCGGCGATGGCGAAGGTTTTACCGGCAGTGCCGCACGAGAACCTCATCGCCGAACCGCGGCCGAGCGGCACGGGAGCGGCCCTCGCCTGGGCCGCCGAACTGATACGGGCGCGCGCTGGCAACGAGGCGGTGATGATCTCGCTGCACGCGGATTGGGCGGTCGAGGATGCGGACGGCTTTCGATCCACGCTTCGGGCCGCGGCGGTCGCCGCGGTGCGACATGAGAGCTTACTCACGGTGGGCGTCGTGCCTTCGCGACCGGATCCCGGCTTCGGATACATCCAGCCGAACGGAGAAGTCGAGCCTCGCCTGTGGCGCGTTGCCCGGTTTATCGAGAAGCCCGACCGCGCGCGCGCGGAAACGCTGTGGCGCGAGGGATGTCTCTGGAACTCGGGCATCTTCGTGTGGCGGGTTGGCGACTTTCTCGACGAGGTGCGCCGACACACACCAGAAATCGCGCCGGCGCTCGCGGCGCATCCCAGTGACGCCGCGGCGTTTTTCAATGCGGTGAAGCCGGTTTCTGTGGACGTCGGGGTGCTCGAGCGCAGCGCCCGCGTGATGGTCATGGCCGGGGATTTCGGCTGGGACGACGTCGGTACGTGGGGTTCGCTGCGCCGCGTGCGAGCGGTAGACGGCGCCCGTAATGCGACAAGCGGCGACGTCTTCGCCGTGGCCTCGCAAGGTAATGTGGTGCATGCGGAAGACGGCCAGGTGGTGTTGTATGGAGTCTCCGATCTGGTCGTCGTCGTCCGCGAAGGCCTGGTGCTCATCACGACGGTCGATCGCTCGACTGATTTGAAGACACTCATCGACGCCTTGCCGGCGGTGCTGCGGGATCGGCCGTGAGCGGCCTCTATCTGTACGACGACGCCCGTGCGCGCGAGTTCGAGCCGTTCGCGCTCACGCGGCCGGTGTCGGACATGGTCGCCGGTACGGTGCCGCAGCGAGCGCGCTGGCAGACAGTTTTGCAGATGCCCGTCGCCGGAGTGATCCCGTCAGCTCATCTGGCGGACTTCGATGAGGTCGCCTCGGGCCCGTCGGCGCGGGGGCGCATACCCGCCGGTTCGGTCATCGCCAATGCGCGGTTTGCGCCGAGGCTCAGCACCGTCCATCGGTTTGCGCCTAACGATAACAGCGAATCGACGGCCGACCTCTGGCTGTCCGGCGGCCGAGTCGTGGCGGCGCGAACGGCTCGCGAGCTGGCGCCGGACTACTTCTCCGACGGTCGCCGCGCGATCGACGATCTGGGCCGGTCCGGAGTCGAGAC
>QHUV01000279.1 GCA_003222065.1 Gemmatimonadota bacterium
CCATGAGGCAGATGCAGCCGGTGCTCTGGACGAAGGGCGTCCTCCTGAGTCCACAGCACTTCCAAACACAGGATCGGTTTCTCGAGGACCTGCTCGAGTTCCAGCTCTCGACGCTGGCGTTCTGTCCATGGGGATTCCGCACACTGGAAATCGATCGAGAGGCGCTCGCCGGCGGCAGCTTCGCGATCGCCGCGGCCGCGGGCATTCTTCCCGATGGGCTGCTGTTCGATATGCCGCTGTCCGATCCTGTGCCTCCCCCGAAGCAACTCGAGGGCGCCTTTTCGCCCGATCAACAAACGCTCGACGTCTATCTTGCCATCCCCGAATATCGATATGGCGGCCACAACGTGTCGGCGGCGCAGCGCGACCGCGATACCCGGTATCGTGCCGAAGAGTTGCTTCGCCGCGACGAGACCACCGGTCGATCGGAGCGACCGATTCAGGTCGCGCGCAAAAATGTTCGCATTCTTCTCGAGGGTGAATCGACTGACGGGAGCACCATCCTGCGGACCGCGCGCCTAACGCGGACCACGAGCGGCGACTATCAGTTGGATGCGCAGTTCGTTCCACCGCTCATCGACATCGAGGCGAGCGAATATGTAATGGCGGTCGCGCGGCGGCTGGTCGAGATACTCTCGACGAAAAGCACCGAGTTGGCAGGCATGCGACGGCAGAAGAATCAGAGCTTGGCCGACTTCGGCATTGCCGACGTCGCGAGCTTCTGGTTGCTGTACACCATCAACAGCTACCTGCCCGAGCTGCGCCACATTTACGAGACGCGTCGCGGCCATCCGGCGGCCTTCTACGAGATGATGCTCGCGCTGGCCGGCGCGTTGAGCACTTTCTCAATGCGCATCCATCCGCGTGACTTGCCGAGCTATGAGCATGACGAGCTCGGCGCGTGCTTCGGAAAGCTGGACGCGCAGTTGCGTGAGCTGCTCGAGACCGTGGTTCCCGCCAATACGGTGTCGATTCCATTGCGCGTCGTGCAGCCATCGGTTCATGCCGCGGCGCTCGACCAGGACAAGTACATCGCCGCGCCGCAACTTTTCCTCGCGATCTCGGGCCCGGGCAAGGCGAACGAGCTCGTCAAGCGTGTGCCGAGCCTGCTGAAGGTGAGCGCCGCCGGACAGCTCGACCACCTGATTCGTCAGGCACTCCCCGGCATCACCCTCACCTATGTGCCGACGCCGCCGAGTGCCGTGCCCGTGAAGCTCGACTACCACTATTTCATGCTGCAGAAAGCAGGGCCGGAATGGGACGCGGTCTCGCGCGCCCGAAACATCGCCGCATATGTCCCGGGAGAAATGGGCGAGGTCCAGATCGAACTGGTGGTATTGCTGGGAGCGAAGACTTAGCCGCTCGATCCGCCCCGGCCCACGCGCTACTTCTTCAAGATGAAGTATGCAACGATCGCGATGGTCATCAGCACGACGGTGCCTAACGCGATCACCAGAGGCATCATCGATTTGGATGACTGCTGCCCCGGCGGCGCGGCGGCAGGCCCGGCATTTGGCGTCGGCGGCTGAATCGAGATCGGCGGAGGTGGGGCGACCGCGACCCTGCCAAGAATGCGCGTGAACTCGCTTTGCCCACCGCCAACGTCGCCGAAGAGGGCGCCGGCGGCTGGCGCGCCCCATGCCGGGGCCGGGGCGCCGGCAGGAAACGGGAGCGCGCCCGGCACGCGCCCGGCGTTAGGCAGCGACGTCGCGTCCGCGGGCCGTGGCGCAATGGGCGACAGGGGTGGCACGGACGCAGCGAGAAAGGGCGCGGCGCCGAGGCTGCTGAGGGAGGCGGCCCCCGCGACGCCCGACGCGCCTAACGACGGAGCCGGCAGAGTCGTCGGCTGCCCGAACGACGGGACCGGCGGCACCGCGAAATCCGCCCGCGGCATCGGCTCGATTGGACGCGGAATTTCCGGCGCCGTCGCGGGCGCGGGCGGAATCGCCCCGAACGCGGACGGCGCTCCGGCCCCGGCACCCGCCGCCGCCGACATGCGCTGAAAGAGTTGCGTGAACTCGCCCGGCTGCGGAGGCTCGGCCGGCGCGGCCATTGGCGGCGGCGATGATGGGCGGCTGAGATCCGGCGGAGGAGGTGAGTGCGGCATTATCGACGGCGTGGGTACCACCTTCGCGATCGGTGCGGCGCTCGCTGGGCCGAACGAAGAGAGCGGCGTCTCACCGAGCTTGCCGAAGATGGCTGTAAAGCCGCTGGGGTCGGGGGAGGCCGGCGCCGGCTCTGGTCGCGCAGACGGCTTCGACTCGTCCGCGCGCGAAGCCTTGAGCGGCTCAATGATTTGCGTCGGGGAATCGTCAGCATCGTTAGCAGAAGGCGGTGCATACGATCGCTCCCCCGAGGTTCCCGAACTGGCGGCGGTCTCCTCGATCTTTCCGAAAAAGCTCGTGAATTCACCCGCGGATCGGTGCGGCGCAGCTTCCGGCCGCTTCGGCGATTCCGGCGTTGCTGCCGTCATCAGAGATGAAGCAGGGAAGTCGCTCTTTCTAAATGCTTGGGTGAAATCTCCCGCCTTTGGTCGAGCCGGGGATGCAACGTTGGCAGGCGGGGCGGGGGCGACACTGCTTACCGAGTCGAGCCAGGTCGTGAAGTCCGCGAACGAGGTAAGGAAGAGCGTCACGGCGACCGGCGAGCCGTCGACGTCGGCAATCTCGAGAAGCTTCTTACGAGCGGGGTCTTGCAGCGCTTCGAGCCGGGCTAGAGTCGTCGACCGTTGCTCCGGCGTCTCGGAGTCGAGGTAATGCACCATGACCATCCGTCCCAACTCGACCTGCTGGGCAAGGAAGCTCCGCGCGCCTCGAGTAGCGACGTTCTTCAGTAAACGGTACTTGGCAGCGAATTCAATGCTTGTCATCGGCGACTCGCGGGGGGTACGTTAACGCCCAGCGGCTCGAGCGAGCCAGCGATGTCCATCCGGGCTGTGACGACGAGACGGCTTCTCGACGCTTCCCCGGGAGGGCCCGGGGCACCCAATATAGTGCCAACGCGCTCCGATGGCCGCAATGATGAGATCGGGGCGAGTATCGACGGAAGGACGGAGTGAATGAAGCAGCTTTCCCGCGTGGTCTGGAACGAGGGGATGCACCTGGCTCAGCATCACTTCCAGGCGCAGAGCCGGTACTTCGAGGACGCGATTCAGTTCGCGCTTTCGAGCGTCTTTTTTGCGCCCTACGGGCTAGCTGGCTGCGAGTTGGACGGCGAAGCGATTCGCAACGACACGATCTCGCTCATTCACGCGCGTGGGGTCTTACCTGATGGCCTTCCGTTCGACATCCCCGCCAGTGATGCCGCGCCAGAATCGCTCGACGTTCGGGAGTTGTTCTCGCCGACCCAGGAATCGCATCTCGTACTCCTCACGATTCCCGCGTATCGCCCCGACCGTCCGAATTTCGAGCTGAATGGCGAGACCAACGGGTCGCTCGCGCGTTACAGCGCGGAGTCAGCCGCCATGCTCGACGACACGACGGGACGCGACGAACGACCGGTGAGCGTAGGCCGAAAAAATTTCCGCTTGACGTTGGACACCGAAGCTCTCGCGGAGTTGGTATCACTGCCGATCGCGCGAGTTCGACGCGACGGCGCCGGCCACTTCATGTACGATCCCGAGTATGTGCCGCCGTGTGTGCAGGTCGGGGCGAGCAAGCGATTGATGCAAC
>QHUV01000280.1 GCA_003222065.1 Gemmatimonadota bacterium
AGAGTGGCCGCAATGTCTTCAGCGATGCCAGAACCGTCGAGACTCGTTGGCTCCAGCCCGAGAAGGGGTGCGGCCGGAGATGAGTCGCTCGAGTCTGGAAGTGGTACTGGGTTGAGCGGCGGCTTGGCAATGGGCCGCGAGCCTGGCTTGAGAGGCGCCGGCCTTGCCGGCGCCGGCCGAGCGCTGGGTGGTGCCATTCGCGGCGGGGGCGCCTGGGTCGCTTCCTCGTCGTCGCCGCTGTCGAGCAGGGGCAGGTCGGCAACCGCCGCTGGCGGCGGCGGCCGCGAAGAGACCGGGCGGCGAGGCGGTGCGCCTCCGGGCTGCGGTGGACGCGGAGTGTTTGCAGGTGCGTCACCGAGATCGAGGAAGACTAGATCGCCGGCGCGGGCCGAGCGTGGACCCTCTTTCGCGCTGGGCTCTGCCGCCGGATCAATGGTTTTCATCCGGGTCAGTATCGCCGAGGCTTCCGATGCCTTGCCCTCGGCATTGAATCGCGTCCACAGTGTCTGGAGCTGCTCGAGCGCCTCATCTTTGCGATTGAGCTTCGAGAGCTGGTCCGCGAGCATCAAGCGAATGTCGTCCTGCCCCGGACACAGGTCGGCAAACTCTTTTAGCGCTCGAAACGCCTCGTCGAGATTTCCGGACTTCTGCATCCGGTCCGCGTACTCGAGGAAATTCTGCTTTGCGTCGGTCGTGAATCCCTTGTGGGCGCTGATTTTCCCCAGGGTGTAGTACACTGACGCGCGGCCGGGCGAGTGACGCAGGATCTTGTTGCAGAGGGCGATCGCGTTGTTGTAGAAGCCTCCGTCCACGTAGCGGACAACCGCGCGCTCGTAATAATCCACCGCGTCGGCGACGTTCCCCTGACGCAGCATCAGGTCGCCTACTCGGTTGAAGAGCGAAACGTCCAACTCGCCTGGGTGCTGATCGAAGTCATCGAGAAGCTCGACGTACACAGCGAGCGCTTTCGCGAAGTCCTTCTTGAGCTCTAAATCTGCCGCCTTTTTCTTCAGCTTAGCGACGTTGGACATCAGCGTCCTGGCGGGCTCCGCGACGGAACGAAGTTCCGCGACGAGGGGTGGGAATTGGGCCGGTTAAGTTACTCGTAAGTGACTTGGGTGACAAGTTTTGCCTCGCACCCACGTCCCCAGGCAGCGACGATCGCCGTACCAGTATGGCAACTCTCTAATGTCTCCCATCTCGAAGAGCGCGAGGTCCGCCGAGAAGCCCGGCGTCAACTGACCAACGGAATCAGTAATGGCAAGCGCGGCGGCGCCGTTAACGGTGGCAGCAAGCACCGCTTCGGCCACCGACAGGTGCAGCTGGCTGACGCCAAGGGTCAGAATGAGCGGCAGGTTTGGCGTCGGTGAGGTGCCGGGATTGAAGTCCGTGGCCAGCGCGACTGGTACTCCCGCCTCGATGAGCTGACGCGCCGGTGCTCGCGTAGTCTTGCCAAGGAAGAGCATCGTTCCCGGGAGAAGTGTGGCCACGGTCGGCGACTCGGCGAGCGCAGCTATCCCGGCTTGGGATACGGCGCCCAGATGGTCCGCCGACGTCGCGCCCAGCTCCGCCGCCAGCTCGGCGCCGCCGCTGGCGCTGAGCTCATCAGCGTGAAGCTTCAATCGCAATCCGTGCGCGTGCGCCGCTTGCAAGATTCGCCGGCTTTCCGGAACGGTGTATACGCCCTTCTCGCAGAACACATCCGCGAAACGCGCCAAGCGCTCATCGGCGACGCGAGGGATCATCTCCCCAACGAGTAAGTCGACGTAAGCCTCTCTCGAATGGTCCGACTCGCGGTGCTCGAGCGGAATTTCATGGGCGCCGAGAAAAGTCGGAATGATGCGCATCGGCAGCTGACTGGCGAGCCGCGCGATGACGCGGAGCGTCTTGACCTCATCATCGAGTGTAAGGCCGTAGCCGGACTTGACCTCGACCGTCGTTATGCCGTATGACGCTAGGCGCACAAGACGTGAGCGCGCCAGCGAAAACAACTCCTCCTCCGTTCGCGTACGAAGGTCGCGGACCGACGCATGAATACCGCCGCCGTGTTTGGCGATTTCCATGTAGTCTAGACCCGCGGCGCGCCTCTCTTGCTCATCCGAGCGCGCGCGGCCGAAAATGGCGTGCGTGTGGGAATCGACGAGACCCGGCGTGAGCACTCCGCCGGCGCAGTCGATCTCGCGCGCGGCACGATACCGCTCCCGAAGTCGAGACTGTGGACCCACCTCGGCGATTTGCTCGCCGATGACAACGACGGCGGCACTCGTTAGGGTCTCGAGCTGGGACATTTCTGTCCCGCGGCGCGCGCGTGCCGGGCCGGCGCAGGTGACAACCTGCGACGCATTGAGAAAGATGGTGGCGTCCACGCGCGACTTACGCCCGCAACCCTGTTCCCATCACGTCGCGGATCCGCGAGAGCCGGAGGGGAGCCTGTGCCTCACCGCGACAAGCGTAGTAGCACGCGTTGCAATCGATGGGTTGATAGGCTGTGTAGTTCCGCCAATCAAAATCCGTGGGGAAGTCCGGGCAGCGCTTCACGCGTCCATTCGGGTCGATGTGAATGGTGCGCACGCCCGACCGGCAGGGCTCCCGCATCTCGCCGCGCACGTACCGAGGGATTTGCTCGAGGTAGTAGTCGGAGTTCGTGATGACGCCGCGCGCGCGGCGCTTGAACGCCAGCAGATCGGCAACCAGCGCATCGAGGCGGGCGTAGTCATCCGTGCCAAGGAGAAAGGCTCGATTCCCGTTCTTGGCGTCCGTGTATAGGCTGAGATTGACGCCGAGGCCCAACGCCGCGGCATGCTGCACGATCGGACGGATCTGATCGAGGTTGTCGTTCCGGATCACCGTGTTGAACCGGATGTTGTCGACGCCCAGCTCACGTAGCTTAGGCAGCGTCGCCAGCAGCTTCGCCGTTAGGCCGGGAATGCCGCGCGCCCGATCGTGTCGCCCGTCGAGATAGTCGAGCGAGATGTTGAATTGGTTCACGCCCGCCCGCCACAGCGAGAGCGCTCGCTCGGGCGTGAGCATCGCACCATGCGTAATGAGCGTGATGTACTTGACGCGAATGGCGCGCGCGACCGATGCGACGAGGTCCTCGAGATCCGATCTGAGCAGCGGCTCGCCGCCGGTGAACGTCACGAGCATGGGATTGAAAAAGCGCGCGGCGTCGGCGAAGCTCGCTGCCTCCGTTGCGCGCGTCGCCGGGTCCGTCTTCCAGTAATCGCAAAAGGAACAACGCGCGTTGCAGCGCAGGGTGACCTCGAAGTGGACGAGTACTGGCCGCCTGCGCAGCGTCAACCAACCGTACTTGGCGAGAAAGAGCGCGACGTGATACGGCTTGAAGCGCGCGGAGAGCACGCTACTCGTCCATCGGCAAACGAATCCGCTGCCGCACGGCGGTATGGCGCGCTTCCTCGTAGCCAGCGTCCGCGTGTCGAGCGACCCCGATGCCGGGATCGTTCGTCAGCACGCGCTCCAGCCGGACGCGCATCTCCGGCGTTCCGTCAGCGACGATTACCTGCCCCGCGTGGAGCGAGTTGCCGATGCCGACGCCACCGCCATGGTGAAATGAGACCCAGGACGCGCCACTCGCCGTATTGAGCAGAGCGTTCAGAATCGGCCAATCGGCAATCGCGTCGCTGCCGTCCTTCATTGCCTCTGTTTCGCGGAAGGGAGACGCGACGCTCCCGGTGTCGAGATGATCGCGACCGATCACGATCGGCGCCGTCAACTCACCAGCAGCGACAAGGTCATTGAGCGCGATGCCGAATCGAGCGCGAGCGCCTTGTCCGAGCCAGCAAATTCGCGCCGGCAAACCTTGAAACTGCACCTTCTCCCTCGCGAGCTCGATCCATCGTCGCAGGTGAGCATCGTCGGGAAAAAGTTGGAGCACCAGCTCGTCCGTGCGCGCGAGATCACGTTCGTCACCAGACAGCGCGACCCAGCGGAAGGGACCCTTGCCCTCACAGAAGAGAGGGCGAATGTACTCCGGCACGAAGCCTGGAATCGCGAAGGCGTTCTTGACTCCATTGTCGAGCGCCACGGTGCGAATGTTGTTGCCGTAATCGAACGTGATCGCTCCTCGCTGCTGCATGTCGAGCATGGCGCGCACGTGCTCGCTGATCGACGCCGTCGATCGCGCGACATATGCCCTCGGGTCGCGCCGCCGCAGTTCCGCGGCGGCCTCGATCGTTAGGCCCGCGGGCACGTAACCGTTCAGGGTGTCATGGGCACTGGTCTGGTCGGTGAGGATGTCAGGCGTGACACCTCGTTTGACGAGCTCCGGTAATACTTCCGCCGCATTGCCGACGATACCGACAGACAACGCTCGCCTTGCCGCCGTTGCCTCGCGGATCCACGCCAGCGCTTCGTCGAGGCGGTGCGTTTTGCGATCGCAATAGCCAGTTGCCAGACGCTTGTCGATGCGCGATTCGTCGACCTCGATGCCAAGCAGCGCGCCGCCATTCATCGTCGCCGCCAGCGGCTGGGCACCGCCCATGCCGCCGAGACCCGCCGTGAGCACGAACCGGCCACCTAACGATCCGCCGAAGTGCTGCCGCGCAACAGATCCGAACGTTTCGTAGGTCCCTTGCAGAATGCCCTGCGAGCCGATGTAGATCCACGAGCCGGCCGTCATTTGGCCGTACATGATCAGTCCCGCGCCTCCCAGCTTCGTGCGGCGCGTCCCGTGCCGCCATACACGACAAGATCATCGGGACGCTCGGCGACGTCAGGGTCGAGATTGTTCATCAACATCCGCAGCGCCGCTTCCTGCTGCCAACCCTTACAGGAGAGCGAGGTGCCGCGCGGCGCGCGAATGACGCGTGCCCCGCGTGTGGACCGGCCGGGCGTGATCGCGCTCGAAGTCATGATGATTTTCTCATGTCACGGCGAGCTCTCCGCGCTCGATCGCCGCCGACACGAGCTCGATGTCAGGCGCAAGTACGCGATCGCGGGTGAGGGGAGGAATGAGACGCCGAACGGCCGCCTGTCCGCGCGCGACACCGCGCCCGGGCTTGAGCGGCAATCGATAATCGATTCCTTGCGCGGCGCACATCAGCTCGATGGCCAGCACGTAACGCACGTTCCGCACGACACGACGCAGCTTCCACGCCGCACCCATCGCCATCGGAACGACATCCTCCTTGTTTCCGTCGGTCGGAATGGTGTCGACGCTCGCCGGGTGTGAGAGGACTTTGCATTCACTGGCGAGCGACGCCGCCGTCACCTGCGCCATCATGAAGCCCGAGTTGACGCCCGCGTCCATCGTGAGAAAGGGCGGCAGTCCCTGATTCAGGTCCGGATGGACGAGCCGGTCGATGCGTCGTTCAGCAATCGTCGCGAGGTTCGTGAGCGCGATGGCGAGGAAGTCCAACACCATTGCCACCGATTGACCGTGGAAATTGCCGCCGC
>QHUV01000281.1 GCA_003222065.1 Gemmatimonadota bacterium
TCCAGACTAACCCCGCGTCACCTAGGGGGAGCGACTCCAATGCGGCGGACGCCCACGGCGTGCGAGCTACGAATGATCGGCGCGGGAGTACTGCTCGGAGCGTGCGCCACCGAGCCAGCCGGCATCTCTCGGCAAATGCCGCCGGAGATCGCATCGGCGATAGTAGCGGCTGACGAGCACAATACTTTGAGCGCTATCGTGGCCGTTCGGGTCAGTCGTGCGGATAGCGTCGCGGTGCGCTTTAACCTGCGCGACGAGTCAGCAGCCGCCGCGAGCGTCACGCCGGCGGTGCTCGTGACCGGAGACTCCGCAAACGTACCGGTGCTCGGACTCCTTCCAGATCGCCAATACGTTGCTCGCCTCGTAGCGTACGGGGTGAGCGGGACGGCCATCGGAGAGCCACTCGATTTCGTCACGGGCTCGCTCCCGTCCGATCTTCCACGCTTCGCCGCGGGCGGGCCGGACCCGTCGCCAGGGTACGTCGTCTTCGCCGCCGGGCGATACGGGCTGGTCATCGACAACGCGGGTCGCGTCGTGTGGTACCGCCGGTTCCCGAATGGTGCGGGGCTGAACTTCATGGCGCAGCCAACCGGCCGGTATGTCGTTCGTCCGCCAACTCCCGAGGTGGGCGACATCGAGCCGTGGCTCGAGCTCGATCCACTTGGCAACGTGACGCGGACCCTAACGTGCGCGGGCGGCCTTCAGCCGCGGCCTCACGATCTGATACTCCAGCCCGACGGCAGCTACTGGGTGCTTTGCGACGAGACCCGCACAATGGACCTCACGGCCGTCGGCGGTGTTGCCGGCGCGCGCGTGACGGGCACCGTCGTGCAGCACGTTGCCGGATCGGGTGCGCTGCTGTTCCAGTGGAGCCCGTTCGAGCACTTCGAGATCACCGATCTCGAGGCGGCCGAGCGCACCGGAGCCGACGTCAACTGGACGCACGGCAATGCGCTCGACCTGGACGCCGATGGCAATGTCATCGTGTCGTTCCGCAGCCTCAACGAGCTCACCAAGATCGACGTGCGCACGGGATCGGTGATGTGGCGTATGGGCGGTCGGCGAAACCAGTTCACATTCCTCGACACCAGCGCGCCGGCGTTCTCACGTCAACACGGTGCTCGTGCGTACGCGCCGCACGGGATTCTGCTCCTCGATAACGTCGGCGACCCCACAGAATCGTGGGCTGAGCGCTACGTCCTCGACGAGGCGACGCGGACGGCGCGGCTAACACGATCGTACGGCTCAACACCGGCGGCGATCACGCAGATCGGCGGCAGCACGCAGGACCTGCCAGACGGCCATACGCTGGTCTCCTTCGGCACTGCGGGACGAGTGGAGGAGTACGACGCTGCCGGCAATGTCATGTGGCGCATCGAGGGTAACGCCGGATACGTCTTCCGCGCGCAGCGGATTCGGTCGCTTTACCAACCAGGCCTGGGAACGGCGCGTTAGGCGACCCTCGCGCTGTTTTGGTCATCACGATACAACGGGGGCGAAATCATGTACTCCGTCGCGACGTCTTCAATCCGCCTTTCATTATTTGGCGATTTGGATCATTGACGGCGCACCGGACGCACCCACCACGCCGAGTCGCGAGCGAGCTTCACCTTCGCTCGCCATCGACCCGGCGTCCACAGAAGCCGCCGAGTACACGGATTGGTCGCCTCCCGAGAATCTCGGCGGAATCGTGAACTCGGCATTCAACGAACAAAACGCGGAACTCTCGAAGGACGGGCTCGAGATTTACTTCGCGTCCAACCGACGCGGTGGGCTTGGGGGGCTGGATATCTGGGTTACGCGACGCATTTCGCTCGACAGTCCATGGGAAGCTCCGGTCAACCTCGGAGCGCCCATCAATACGGCATCGGCGGATTTCGCGCCGAATCTCTCTATCGACGGACATCTGCTCTTCTTTGCAAGTAATCGTGCCGGTGGCGAGGGCGGCAACGATCTCTACGTGTCGCGGCGGCACTACCCTAACGATGACGAGGCCTGGAGCGCACCGGTCAATCTGGGAGCCGCGGTGAACACGAAAGAGAATGAGCAGGCGCCTAACTATCATCAGAACGCCGAAGAAGGAAGGGCGAACCTCTACTTCAATCGTGGTCTCGCGTCTGCAAACAAGGCAGACCTCCATTACACTGCCGTCTCGCGTGCCGGCACAGCGCTCGGGCCAGCGGTATCCGTCTCTGAGCTGAACACCAGCGATTCCAGCGAGCAGGCCGCCTCGCTGCGTCAGGATGCGAAGGAGGTCTTCTTCTTCTCCAATCGAGCCGGCGGACAAGGCGGTAACGACATTTGGACGTCCACGCGTCAGAACGCAAAGGTTTCGTGGTCTGCGCCCATCAATCCGGCCTCGCTGAACACAGGGGCCGACGACGTCACTCCAAGCCTGTCGTTCGATGGACTCACAATGCTTCTTGGTTCCAATCGGGAGGGCGGCATAGGAGGCAACGATCTCTGGATCGCAACGCGCAGGAGGCGCTAACCTAATCGCCGGCGCTGGGCCTCATGCCGTCGGCTCTGCTTCCAGCGTGAGCACCTCGAATGGGGCGAGCAAGACCGTGTGCTGGCTACCGGCGCGCAGGCGGACGGCCGCGCGCCCACTATCGCGGAACCACGGGCTCCGCGCCGCAAACTGGCGCGGCACGTCCGGCGGCAATTCGAACGCGCGCTCGACATCGAGCGCGAAGCGCTGCTGCTTATCGCTCGGGTTGCGAAGAGTGATGATCCCTCGTGCCGGCGACCAGGAGGCCCACCCATACACCTCGAGCATTTTCGGATCGCCGCCTAACCAGTGCGTGTCGACGAGCGTGCCGGCATTCCGCCGCGACCACTTTGCGGCTTCGGCGAGAATGTCCCACTGCACATAATTCAGCGTTGGCGTGACATACATCTCCTGCAACTGTGTGCCCGTACCGAAATACGAACGCACCTCCTGCGCGAAGTCGCCATAGGGGTCGCTCGCGAGCTTCTTGGCGTGACGCGCGTACACGAGCCCGTGGAGCATCAGTGCATTGAGCGGATAGAGCGCGCCGCGCCTAACGACGTGCTCGTATGTATCGCCATCGCGATAGGTGATCCACTGCTGGCGATCGGATCCGACGCCCGCGAAGTCGTGATCCTCACCGCCGCGCCAGATCGAATCGGCGTAGCGAAGCCAGAATGGCGACGGATACGTTCCCGTCGTCAGGTTCACGTACAAGTTCGGCTTCTCGGCGCGCAGCGTCTCGATGAGGTGAATCGCCGCGTCGAAGTCGCTGTCGAAGGTACTGCCGGGGAATGCCGGCCGGCCGGCATTCCCCGTCCCGTCGAACTTGAACTGATTGACCCCGTATTCGCGCACCATCCGGAGGCAGGTGTCGCGAAAGCGCTCGTAATACTTCGGGCCTGAAAGCGCGAAACCACCTTCGTTCGTCTCGAAGCCCTGCTGCTGGCCAAACTCCAGGCGCTTCTTCTTTGGATCGCCGTAGCCGCCCCACGGCGACATCCAGACCCCGGGCGCCGCGCCATACAGCGCGGCGGCTTGCCGCAGACGCAGGAAGCCGTCCGGGAAGCCGGCGTGAAATCCCCACAATGTCCTCGGCTCGTCCCAGCCATCGTCGAACAGAAAGGAGTCGAGCACGACACCCCGCTGCCTAACGAGCTGCTCCCCGAAGGCTTGAATCACGCCGAGCGCCTCTTGCTCGGAGTATTGCGAGAAATACCCGATGTCGTACCAGGAGTTGTAATGCAGAAATGTGCGGTACGGATGCGCGCGCTCGCGCTCGACGTAGGCGAGAAAGTCACGCCTCATCTGCCCTGGCCGCGTGGCACCGATCACGCTCGATACGGTGAACGGCGACTCGGGTCGCAACGGCAGTTCCCGCGCGAGTGCACACCGTACCTGCTCACCCTCCACGGTGCTTTGCGACAGCGGATGCTCGAAGCCGAGGAACCAGCTGCCGATCGTGATTGGACTGCCTTTCACGTTGCCGCTGAGTGCAGCTCCTCGCGCGCGAAGATCCAGGAGCACGATCTCGCGCACCGCGAGCGGCGCGCCGACCGCGCGGAGCGTCACCTCTTGCCGCAGATAGCGCGACCCGTCGCGGAGCTCAGCCCGCCACGTTACCCGCACTCGCTCGTTCGGATCCTCGAGCAGGACGGTTACGCGCCGGGCCGTTAGGCGCTCGGCGAGGCGTGATGCTTGTGGACTCGGTCCGATCGTTTCCGTGGCCGGCGTACCGACGATGCGCATCTGCGTCGAGTCGACCCGCGTGCCATCGGCGAGCGTCAGAGCAAACACGTGCTCGGGTACGGCGAGCTTGGTGCGGCTTCGACGGTCGGAAATCTCGCGAGCGCGCAGGACGCCGCCGTCGGTAGTCCACACGCCGGCGATGAACTCGTTTTCGAGCGACAGCGTATCGGCGCGCGCGGCGAGGCGAATCGCTGGCACTGCGGCAACGAGCCCAACACCCGCACCAAGACATGCGCCGCGCTCCAGGAATTCGCGGCGGGTTATCCGTTGCGACGAGAGATCAGGGTGTGGAGGGTCGGTCATGAGGCTGCCTTGCGTCCGACGACGATTAGGTGTGCGCTGCAGCCGAGCACCGCGGGTTCCGACTCCAGCGCGCGTGCGACCCGCAGGACGATCTCGCGTCGCGCCGGATCG
>QHUV01000282.1 GCA_003222065.1 Gemmatimonadota bacterium
CGTCCTCGAACGCCTCGTGTCGCTGTGCAAGCGCCGCGGGTTCATCTTTCAATCCTCGGAGATCTACGGCGGCACCGGGTCGGTATGGGACTACGGCCCTCTGGGTGTCGAGCTGAAGAGGAATCTCAAGGACCGCTGGTGGTACTCAATGGTTCGGGCGCGCGACGACATCGAGGGGATCGACGCGGCGATACTCATGCACCGCGAAGTCTGGGTCGCGAGTGGTCACGTCGCCGGGTTTACCGACCCACTGGTCGACTGCCGAAATTGCAAGAAGAGATTTCGCGCCGACGATCCGAGAATTAAAGGAACGCCAGGGACGCCGGACGCGCAGTGCCCGGCGTGCGGAATGAAGGGAACGCTGTCCGAGCCGCGACTATTTAACCTCATGTTCAAGACGTTCATGGGGCCTGTCGAGGATTCGGCGGCCGAGATCTTCCTGCGACCCGAGACGGCGCAGGGCATCTACGTGAATTTCCTCAACGTTCAGCAGGCGATGCGCCAGAAGGTACCGTTCGGCATCGCCCAGATCGGCAAAGCCTTTCGCAATGAGATCACGCCCGGAAACTTCATCTTTAGAACTCGTGAATTCGAGCAGATGGAGATGCAGTTCTTCGTCGAGCCCGGCAGCGATATGCAATGGTTCGAGTACTGGCAGGAGCAACGCATGGCGTGGCACCGCGGCCTCGGGCTAGCCGAGGAGCGCCTCCAGTTTCACGAGCACACCAAGGAAGAGCTCGCGCACTACGCGCGGGCCGCGTTCGACATTCAGTTCGACTTTGGCGGCACGCTTGGTTTCCAGGAGATCGAAGGCGTACACAACCGCGGCGATTTCGACCTCATTCAGCACCAGAAGCACTCGGGAAAGAAGCTCGAGTACTTCGACCAGCCGAACAACCGCCGCTATGTACCATTTGTGGTCGAGACGTCGGTCGGAGCAGATAGAACCACGCTGGCGCTTCTGGTAGATGCTTATCGTGAGGAGCAGGTACCTGGCGAGGAGGAAGGCCGAACGGTACTCGGTCTCGCGCCATCGCTGGCGCCGGTAAAGGCTGGCGTCTTTCCCCTGGTCAAGAAAGACGGTATGCCAGAGTTCGCCGAAAAGCTGGCGAAAGAGTTGCGGCGTGCCTTTCCAGTATTCTACGACGAATCGGGGGCGATCGGCCGCCGTTACCGTCGGCAGGACGAGATCGGAACGCCTTTCTGCATCACGGTCGATGGCCAGACGATGCAGGACGGCACAGTCACGATTCGCGACCGTGACACACTGCAACAAGAACGCGTCGCGTCCGACCAGATTCGTCGCGTCATCGCCGAACGAATCGCGACGTGAGGGGGAGATGACGGTGCTGAACACGACTTCGCTCTCCATCGATCGACTTCGTCGCGACGGCGACGCGTTCATGCAGGACATTTCGCGCGAGTACTATCTCGCGCATTCGGGACAGAAGCCAACCGCCGAGCTTCAGCCAGTCTATGAGAAACACGCGGCGATTCTCGGGCCTGATGCGTTGGCAATGGTCCTCGAGCAATTTCGCGCCGCACCGCCGGCGAGCGAGGAGCACCGCGGCTTGCGACTGCTCACCGATTGGCTTGCCGAGGCGCAGAGCTCGCGCGTACTGGCGCCGCTCGACGAACGCGAGATCACGTGGGAAGGCAACGCCGTGGTGCGTCTGGCCGACGGGCGCGAGATGGAGTATCAGCGCGTTGCCATCGAGCTCGCCAACACCACTGACGCCCGGGAGCGTCACGCCATCGAGAAGGCACGGGCGGGGGTAGTCGAGCGCGAGCTCGCACCGTTACGTCGTGAGCGGTTCCAGCGCGAGCGCCACATCACGGAAGATCTCGGCCTCGCCGACGGCTACAATGCGTCGTTCGAGCTCCTGAGCGGCATCGATCTGAACGCGCTACGCGCGGAATGCGATGCCTTCCTGCGCGACACGCAGTCGATGTGGGACGATGTTCTGCCCGATTTCTTGCGAACGCGGTTAGGCATGACGGCGGAGGAGGCGACCCGCGCCGACGCGCTGGCCTTGTTCCGCGCCAAGGAGTTTGACCGCTACTTCCCGCCGGCGTCGATGGAATCGTCGATCCGAAAGCAAGTGCGGGAGATGGGGATCGATCCGGTGGCCGGGGGGCGCATCGTCTTCGACACCGGCGATCGGGAGGGGAAACGCTCGCGGGCATTCTGCGCGCCGGTGCGCGTGCCTAACGAGGTCTACCTCGTGATGCGCCCGCACGGCGGACAGACGGATTGGAACACCTTTCTCCATGAATTGGGACACGCGCTGCATTTCGCCTACATGCAGCCGGATCTGCCGTACGAATATCGGTGGCTCGGAGACAATTCGATCACCGAAGGCTACGCGATGCTGTTCGACCATTTGATGCAGGACGACGCGTGGCTCAAGCGCTACACGGAGCTCGGCGCGGCGAATCTGCAGCCGTTCCGGCGCGCTGCCGGGTTCGAGGAGCTGCACTTCCTCCGTCGATACGCGGCGAAGCTTGGCTACGAGATCTCGCTCTACGGCGGCGAGGTCGCGTGGGACGCCCTTCCGGATCTGTATACCGCTCGCCTAACGGGGGCCACCAGCTTCCGCTATAGCCCCGCCGATGCGTTCGTCGACGTCGATCCGCGCTTCTATGCCGCGCGCTACCTCCGCGCGTGGCAGCTGCAAGCGCTCATCGCCGAGACGCTGGTTGATCGGTTCGACGCCGACTGGTGGCGGAATCCGCGCGCTGGCCCGTGGATCTGCTCGGCGTTGCTCGGGCAGGGTCAGCGAGAGTTGGCGGACGAGCAGGCGCAGAGGGTAGCGGGGAAGTCGTTGAGCTTTGCGCCGTTGGTGAGGGCGGTCACGCGTATGCTCGAATAGGCCGAGCTGCTAAAAGAGCGAGCCGAGAAGGGCGAGCCGAGAAGAGCGAGCCGAAAACTGCGAGCCGAAAACTGCGAGCCGAAAACTGCGACCAAATAAGGCAATCGGGCGTGCGGAGCGCGCCCGTCCATCTGAATCCGCCGCGCCGGTCTCGGCTCGCCCTTCTATTCCCAGCCTTCAGTCTCCGATTCGCCTCGCCGACAGTGGCCTCATCCCCTGATCCAACACAAACTCCGTCGCCCTGCCATTGGCCATCGTGAACGACACCCTTGCTCCCGGCTGTCCACGGACCGTGAACAGGTCGGGACCGATCGCGATGAGTTCTGCGCGCTGGCCGCGGGCTTCGAGCACGAGATGGCCACTCTCCTCTACCACACTCGCCGGCGAGCGCGTCGCGTCGGGCTGTTGGATGGCGTAGCGCCCCACATAACGAGCGCGTTGCGCGCTGTCGAGGGCGACCTCGGGAGGCGGAGCGACGCGGGTCACCAGAGGCAGTCCGAGAACGGCGCGCGCCGCGTTGCGCGCCACCGCCTGTGATGGAGCGGGAGCCGTATTCGCCAGCACGACCACGGTGAGCGTATCGTCCGGATAGTACTCCTCGTGCGAGATGAAGCCGTTGATGCCGCCGCCGTGGCCAATCACATGGTGACCCGCGACGGTGTCCGGAACAAGGCCGAAGCCATAGGGCATCGGGCGATTGCTGGTGAGCTTCGCCGGCGTCGTCATCTGCGCCAACGAGCTCGCGCCCACGACCTTGCCGCCGAATAGCGCGCTCTCCCACCTCACCATATCGCCGACCGTCGAGCACAGCGCGCCGGCCGCGAAGGGATTGTCCATGCTGAGGTACTGGGCGTTCACGAGCGTCCCGCGATCGTTGCCGTAGCCCTGTGCGCGGTGCTTTATGACCGGACCGGTCGCGCAGTATCGCGTCGACTTCATGCCTAACGGGGAGAAGAGGTGCTGCGCCAGATAATCGGCGTACGTATGGCCGTTCACCTTCTCAATCAACATGCCGAGCATGTAGTAGCCGGTGTTGTTGTAATAGAAGGCGCTCCCCGGCGCGAACATCAGTGAGTCGCTGCTGACGAGCGCGAGCAGCGAGTCGTGCGGGAGGTCGAGCGTCGCCACACGTCCCCAACGCTTCGGAATGTCCGTGTAGCTGGGGATCCCCGACGTGTGGTTCAATAGATGACGGACGAGAACCCGCTGGCCATGGGTCGGATAGCCGGGGAAGTACTTCGTGATGTCATCGTCCAGGCCAACTTTCCCCTGCTCGACAAGCTGCA
>QHUV01000430.1 GCA_003222065.1 Gemmatimonadota bacterium
TATCGACGTCGTCGCGGGTCGCGGCGGCAACGAGACAGTCCCGGCCACACTGCCATGTACCATGATCAGTCGCGCCGTTGTTCACGAGGCCAACGAAGGCGGGATGAAACTGCGCTTCCTGCTCCCGCAGCAAGGCAGCGTTATTGAACGCCGTAAGCGCTGACACTCTAAAGTGCTCGCGTTGGCGACTTAGCACGCGTAAGGCGGTCGTACCGATCGAACCGGTAGATCCGAGGATGGCGACGCGTCGCACGGTCATCGAGTCGGCGCCCAAACGAGCAGCATGTTGAACAACACGTACGACACCGGTAGCACGAACAACAGACTATCGAACCGATCGAGCACGCCGCCGTGGCCGGGTATGATGTGGGAGCTGTCCTTCATCCCTGCCTCACGCTTGAGCAACGACTCGGCGAGGTCACCGACCTGAGCCGCGACGCTCACCAGGAAGCCGAAAATGAACACGCCGCCGCGCACGAACGCCAACTGCGTCGTCGGGGCAAGAACAAAGCGCGTGTAGAGCCAGCCGACGATCACCGTCACAACCAGTGCGCCGATCGCGCCGGCGACTGTCTTTCCGGGACTTACTGACGGCATGAGCTTTCGCTTTCCAAACGCGCGTCCGACGAAGAACGCGCCGATGTCCGACGCCCAGGTGATGAGGAGGGGAAAGATCAGCAGCGCACCTCCGGGCGGAACGTGCAAAATAACGGGCATGCACGAATAGCGGCACGACGCCGGCGAGCGGAATGCCGATATCCTCCATTGGTGTGAGACCGGATGCGCGCGCGATTCGGAAAAACTCCCACGCGCCGAGCGCCGAGACGATCGCAAGAAGCGCCGCGAGCGCGGCGCCGCCGTAGAACACGATGACGATGCCGAGTGGCGCGGCGACCACCGCGAACAGAACGCGCCGCGTCAGCTCCGACACGAAGACTCCGGCGTTGCACGCGGCACGGGACGGGCCGGCGTCGACCTCAGACTTCCATGATCTCGGCCTCTTTGGCCTTGATCAAGTCGTCGATCTTGTGGATGTAATCGTCGTGGATCCTCTGCAGATCCTTCTCGGCGTGCTTGACGTCGTCCTCGGACACACCCTGTAGTTTCTTGAGTCCCTCGCGGGCGTGCGTCCGCGCATGCCTAACGGCGATCTTGCCCTCCTCGGCGAGCTTGTGAACGACTTTGACAAGCTCTTTACGCCGCTGCTCATTCATCGAGGGCAATGGCACGCGGATGATGGGTCCCTGTGCCGATGGGTCGAGGCCGAGATCCGATTCCCGAATCGCCTTCTCGATGACCTTCGCCTGAGATTTGTCGAAGGGCGTGACGATGAGTACCCGCGCCTCAGGCGCCGACACCGACGCGACTTGGTTGAGGGCCATCGACGTGCCGTACATGTCGACGTGCACCGTGTCGAGCATGTTCGGCGTCGCCTTGCCCGAACGAATGGAGGTAAATTCGCGGCGCGTGCTTTCGATGCCTTTGTCCATCGCGCCGCGCATGTCCTTGACGATCTGCTGAATGGTCATCATCGAACCAAAGTGCCGACGCGCTCGCCCCGCACTGCGGCGACGAACGCGCCCGGACGGTGGATGTTGAGTACGATCAGCGGCAGGTGATTTTCACTGCAGAGCGTGATCGCCGTTTGATCGATCACCTTCAGCTCCTCGAGCATAACGTCGCGGAAGCTGATCTCTTCGTAAAACTTCGCGTTGGGATCGCTTTTCGGGTCGGCGGAGTACACCCCGTCGACGCTCGTCGCCTTGATGATGACGCTCGCCTTCATCTGGATGGCGCGAAGCACGGCGGCGGTGTCCGTCGAAAAGTACGGATTGCCCGTGCCGGCGGCAAAGATGACAATGCGCCCTTTCTCGAGGTGACGCAGCGCGCGGCGCCGGATATACGGCTCGGCGACTTCTTCCATGCGGATCGCCGTCATGACACGCGTGTCGAGACCCTTTTTCTCGAGGACGTCCTGGCCGGCCAGGGCGTTGATGACGGTGCCGAGCATGCCCATGTAATCGGCGGTGACGCGTTCGACGCCGATCTCGGAGAGCGAGCGTCCGCGCACGATGTTGCCACCACCGATCACGAGGCCAACCGACGCACCCGCCTTCACCACCGAGCCGACTTCGTCCGCGACGCGCTTGACGGTCGCGAAATCGAATGCGGATCCCTTCTCTCCGGCGAGCGCCTCGCCGGAGAGCTTCAAAAGGACGCGCGGATACGGGAGATCAGTGACGCGCGCGGCGCCGCTGGGATCCGTGCCCCGTCGCATTCGATTCGCAACTTCTGATCGTGTCTCGATCTCAGGCCTCGCCGAGCTGATACCGAACGAATCGCCGCACCTGAATGTTCTCGCCCGTCTTTGCCGACAGCTCCTTCACGAGATCGCCGACAGTCTTCTTCGGATCGCGGACCCACGCCTGGTGCAGTAGCGCGACGTCCTTGTAGTACGCCTCGATTTTCCCGTCGACGATCTTCTCGATCATGTTCGCCGGTTTGCCGCTTTGCTTCACTTGCTCGATGAAGATGCGCCGCTCCTGCTCGACCTTCTCGGGCGGGATCTGGTCCTTATCCACGGCCATCGGCGCCGCGGCGGCAACGTGCTCGGCAAGATAGCGTGCTACTTGTACGAACTCTTCATTGCGCGCGACAAAATCCGTCTCGCAATTGAGCTCGACAAGGACAGCGATCTTTCCGTTGTGATGCAGATAATGTCCGATCACGCCCTCGGTCGCCGTTCGGCCGGCGCGCTTCTCCGCCTTCGCCGCACCCGTCTTTCGCAGATACTCGGCGGCCTTATCGATATTGCCGCCGCTCTCCTCGAGTGCCTTCTTGCAATCCATCATGCCGGCGCCGGTGCGGTCGCGCAGCTCTTTGACGTCCTTCGGGCTCACCATCGTAGTCATATCGATTCCGCCTTCCTGTCGTGGAAACGCCGCCGGCATCAGCCGGCGGCGCCAAGAAATCTACTCTCGTCCTGGTCTTACTCGCCTTCCTCAGCTCCCTCGGCCACTTCTGCCCCTTCCGTCGCGTCTCCCTCACCAGGCGCCTTGAGCCGTGCGGCGATTGCTTCGGGCTTTGCTCTCCGCCGCCGTGGGCGCCGCCGGCGACGGCGCTCGCCTTCCTCAGCCGGCTCACTACCGCGGTCGGAGCTGTACGTCGTCATCTCGCCTTCTTCGACCTCCTCACGCACGGGCGCTGAGGCCCGTGCTTCCACAATGGCATCGGCGATTGCCTTGGTGATCAGCTCGACAGATCGAATCGCGTCGTCATTGCCAGCGATCGGCACCGTGATCAGATCAGGATCGGCGTTGGTATCGGCGATGGCAATGATCGGCAACGTCAGCTTGTTGGCCTCGTTGACGGCGATCCGCTCCTTCTTCGAGTCGACGATGAACAGCAGGCCGGGCAGTCGCGTCATCGAGCGGATGCCGCTCAGATACTTCTTGAGCTTCTCCGACTCACGCGTGAGCATCAGCTGCTCTTTCTTCGTGTAGTTCTCGAACTCGCCGCCCGCTTCCGTGCCGGCTTCGAGCTCCTTCATCCGCCGAATTTGCTTCTTGACCGTCGTGAAGTTCGTGAGGAGTCCGCCGAGCCACCGTTCGGTGATGAACATCGCTCCGGAACGTTCCGCCTCCGAGCGGACAATCTGCGCCAGCTGCGGTTTGGTACACACGAAGAGAACGTTGTCGCCACGCATGATGACGTCGCGGGACAACTTCTGAGCGATTTCGATCTGCCGCAGGGTCTTCTGCAGATCGATGATGTGAATCCCGTTGCGTTCGGCGAAAATGAACCGGCGCATTTTGGGATTCCACCGTCGCGTCTGGTGTCCGAAATGCACGCCGGCCGCGAGGAGCTGCTCCACCGTGGGCTGCATGTCTGCCATGTAGTGCGATGACCTCTCTCTAAATAGCTAAGCGCTGACTACTGATTGCTGTAAGTTTAACGTTTGCTAAACTGGAACCGCTTGCGTGCCTTGGGACGGCCCGGCTTCTTGCGCTCGACGGCGCGCGCGTCGCGCGTCAGCAGTCCAAGATCGCGGAGCTTCCGCCGATGCGCCTCATCGACCTGGACGAGCGCGCGAGCCACGGCGAGGCGCAAGGCGCCTGCCTGACCAGTCGAGCCGCCGCCGTCGACATTCGCCTTCACATCGTATCGTCCAAGTGTGTCCGTCGCCGTGAACGGCTGTTGAATGGCTGTCACGAGCGCCGGGCGCGGAAAGTAATCACCCAGAGTGCGACCGTTGACGTCCCATTTGCCGGAGCCCGGCTTCACGTACACCCGACACACCGCTTCCTTTCGGCGGCCGATCGCGTGGACGGTTTGAGTATCCGCCATGTTACTTCTCACCTGCGTGGCTGAAGGACAAAGGCTTCGGCTGTTGCGCGACGTGCGGATGATCCGCATTCGCGTAGACGCGCAGCTTGCGACGCAGCACCTGCCGGCCGAGTGCCGTCTTCGGGAGCATGCCGTACACCGCCTTCTCGATCACCCGCTCCGGATGCTTCTGGAGCATGGTGCCGAGCGAAGTGAAACGCGCATGGCCCATGTATCCCGTGTGGCGAAAGTACTCCTTGTTCTCCGCCTTTCGACCTGTCACACGCACCTTCGCGGCGTTGATCACGATGACGCCGTCGCCGGTATCCATATGCGGCGTGAAAATCGGCTTGTGCTTACCACGAATGATCTTCGCGATCTCGGTCGCGAGCCGGCCGAGTACCATTCCCTCGGCATCGACGACGAACCACTCATGCTTGATATCGCGCGGTGTAGCGCTGAACGTCCCCATTGATTGACCTAAAGCGTCGAGTCTCGCCTCACCGGTGCGTAATGCAACCCGGGTCTCGGCAGCCCAGCTGGGCATTTTTTGGCAGACATGAATGCTAGACAAGCACTTACGGTATGTCAATCAGCACGCGCGAGCGCGTGCTGATTGACGTCCGCTCGCTGGCGCTCGCGGAAAGCCTATTGGCGTCACGCGCGCGATGCGCGCGCTCCCGTGCGTACTCCTACGCCAGCCTCCCCGTTCGACAGCGTGCTGATTGACGTCCGCTC
>QHUV01000431.1 GCA_003222065.1 Gemmatimonadota bacterium
AAGATCTGAAACACTCCGGCCACCGGGATCAGCATACCCGCAACGCCGATCACACCCATGTCACTCGTGAACAGTGCGGCGAGAAGACGCGGAACGCCGAGGAACACGAGCGCCGTGAACGACATGAAGCCCATGCCACAGACAAACGCCGCGCGGGCCGCCTGCTTGGCGCGCTCCTGATCGCCTGCACCGACAGCGCGGCCAACGCGAACGGCTGCCGCCGCCGCGACGCCGAGCGGCACCATGAACGTCAGCGCGGCGAGCGTAATCGCGATCTGATGGCCCGCCATCTCCTTCGTACCGAGCATTCCCATCATCAGGCCAATCGCTCCGAAGGCGCCCGACTCGAGCAGTTGCTGCAGTCCCACCGGTACGCCGAGGCGGAGCACCCGCATGATCGGCGCGATGCGCCACGAGTCGCGGCGGATTGGCACGAGGTGCGGACGCAATGTCGGCCATGCCGCCACCAGAAGCGCCACGGCCATGAGCCACCGACTCACCAATGTGGCGAGCGCGCTTCCCGCCGCGCCCATGGCCGGGCTACCGAGGTGACCGTAGACGAAGACCCAATTCAAGCCCGCGTTCGAGAGATTAGCGCCGACGATCGTCCAGACAATCGGCGCAACTCGATGCAGAGCCTGCAGCGTTTGTCGAAAGACGACGAACAAGAGAAAGGCCAGTACGCCGGGGATCGAGAGCCGTACATAGGCTGTCGTGTCCGGGATTATCTCCGGTTGCTGGCGCGTGAGCACGAGTACACCTTGCGCGGGGAGCAGCAACAGCGCCGTCACTGCGCTCAATCCGATGGCGATCAAGAGCCCGCGTTGGACCGCTCTGCTCACAGAGACCAGGTCGTGTGCGCCGACGGCCTGGGCGATGATCGGATCGAGCGCCATCAACGTGCCGTTCGACAGCACGATGGTGTTGAAGAAGTACAGGTTGCCCAGCGCCACGGCGGCAAGTACGGTCGCCGAGACGTGACCCACCATCACCGTGTCGACGACGCCCATGAACATCATGCCGACCTGCACGAGCACGACAGGTAGCGCGAGCTTGATCGTCGCCCGCAGCTCGCTTTCGGGCACGATCACGCGCTCGGCAGGATATGCGAACGAGTCGCGCGGCTCGTCGTCACGAGTGGCGTGCGTCATCGTCGTAATCTGACATGCCTGGCCTCTCAATGGATCTGCGATGACGCGTTTCATACTCCGCACGACTTTTCTCGCGTCGTTCGTTCTCTCAGCTCCTCTGGCTGTGGTGAGTGCGCAGGACTCGCCGAACACGTTCACCGCCGGTCTCGGTGCGATCGTGCTGCTCACTCGCTCGACCGTCACGCCACAAGGCGGTCCCCTCGCCGTGGGGTACCTCACGCAGCCTCTCGTCAGCGCCGACTGGCGCAAGAGTTGGCTCCATGCGGCTGGGATGCTGAATCTCGAGGGCGTCACGCTGCCGAAGGGCGAACTCGATCTCGGCGCGTGGGGCGAGGGGTACGTGGATCGCCGGCATCCGCACGCGTACGTACACGAGCTGATGCTTGGAGCGGAGCCACGTTCCGGTTCGATCACGACGTCGTTGTACGCCGGCCGCGGCTTCGTCCCCTTCGGCAGCGACGATCCAATGACACGGCCGTTCGTGTCGTATCCAGTGGATCACCACCTCGCGCAGATCCTCGAACGTCTGGTTTTGATAGCTGCCGTGCGTAACGGACCGCTGATTGTCGAAGGTGCAACGTTCGATGGGGACGAGCCGATCGATCCGTCGACGCCGCCACTCTATCGCCGGTTCGGCGACTCGTGGTCTGTGCGCGGCACGCTGCTCGGTGATCTGCTGTCCTCTTTACTGGGCGCGGAGTTGTCGGCGAGTTACGCAAATGTGAAATCGCCGGAATACCGCGAGGGACAGGGCATGGATCAGCGAAAGGTGCACGTCTCCGTGCGCGTCGCCGGTGAGAATGCAGGCTACGCTCGTTATGCGCTGATCGAGATCGCCCGGACGACCGATGTCGAACGCGGGCGTGCGCTGTACACGTTCGATGCTTTTCTCACCGAGGCCGCCGTGTGTCGTGATGATCTGGGGCTTGCAGTGCGAGGAGAGCGGAGCTACCGGCCGGAGGAAGAGCGTTTGAACGACCTGTCTCGGTCGCCGCGACCCGCGACAGACTTGAGCATACTCGGCATCACGCAGTGGACCACGCTCACGGCGGCGTTGAGCCTACCCGCACTACGAGCCTTTGCCGCGCACGCCGCTCCTTACGTCGAGGTTGCGCGCATCAGCGCCGACCGAACGACCGCCGCGCTCTTTGATCCACGGCAATTCTACGGCACGAACCAAATGTGGCGCCTTTCGGCTGGACTTCGCTTTGGCGTTGGCCACGCTCATGGCAGAACGGGACGTTACGGTGTAGCGTCCGAGCCCGCCGCCGTATCGGCGCACGATCATCACGCAAGCTCCACCCACCACTGCTTTTCATGAAGCGCGCTCGCTCGCTTTGCCTCCTTACAGTGATGCTCCTCGCCGGCTGTCTCTTCGATCGAGGCACGGGCGCGCCGCCGCATGCATCGTGTACGCTCGCCGGCAACGGATCAGCGTTAGGCACGGAGCCGATCGGCGTCGTCGGCTGCGGGCTCATGGCAAGTCGCTACACCGCCGAAGTCGCGGTCCGCGACTCCACGGCCTATACGACGACTTGGGGCTTCCGCGCCGCGCCGGGCAACTTGATCGCGATCTGGGACGTCAACGGTGCCGAGCCGGTTCTCGTCGATTCGGTGATCGTGACAGGGGCGTCGACGTTAGGCGACGTCGCCATCAGCGATGATGGAAAGCTTCTCATCGTCGCCACGGAGCGCCTGAACGGCTCCCTTGTCATCTTCGATCTCACCGATCCGCGCCATCCACGCCAGCTCTCCCGGCTCGCGACGCAGGAAACGTACAACGGGGTTCACACGGCGGAGGTCGGCCGCATCAATGGGCGGCTGTACGCGGTCCTCGCCATCGACGCATTGAGCGGCGCACCAACTCCGGAATCCAAGGTGGTCATCATCGATCTCGGCGATCCCGCGAATCCGCAGCAGATCTTCGTCAAAGCGGTTCCGTCGTCCGCCCCTTTTGTGCACGACTCGTTTCTGCGTGACGGCCTGCTCTTCGTCGCGCTGTGGAACGCGGGCGTGGAGATCTGGGACGTTGGCGGAGGAGGGCGCGGGGGTACGCCGAACGCTCCTGTCGTCATCGGATCCGTGGCGACCATCGGCGGCGACGTGCACAACATTTGGTGGTTGCACGACCCGCTGACTGGATCTCGTTATGCATTCGTCGGCGAGGAATCCGGGCCGGCGGTCCTCGGGGTCAGTTCGGCCGGAGACATTCACGTGCTCGACGTATCCGATCTCACCCATCCACGCGAGGTCGCCTTCTACCACGTGGCGGGCGCCGGCACGCACAACTTTTCCGTCGACGAGACGAACGGCGTGCTCTACGCCGCGTACTACAACGCGGGTGTGCGCGCCCTTGATGTTCATGGCGACCTCGAGACCTGCGACGTGAGCCAGCAGGTCACCACTGGCGCCCTCACCCGCTGCGACCTCGGGGCAATGGGCCGCGAAGTGGGACGGGGCCTCGTCGGTGGAGCACCCCCCGTGTACGTGTGGGGAGTACAGCTCTCGTCCGGGAAGCTCTATGCCTCCGATATGCTG
>QHUV01000432.1 GCA_003222065.1 Gemmatimonadota bacterium
GCTTGTCATCCGGAGCAACAAGGATCTGCCTTTTCGGCTGCTGGAATGGGCCGCTCTGAATGTCAACGGCGGACGCAGATTTCACAGATTCCGCAGATGAACGCAGAAACTGTAAGGAACGGAACGCTCTTTTTTCGAAGCAACTGTTGAGCGCTCTTTCATCTGCGTTCAATCTGCGACATCTGCGTGCATCTGCGTTCGCCGTCGAATCAGAAGCAGATCCCTCGCTCCGTTCGCGATGACAACTCACACGATAATCCGTAGAGCGCCCGGCAGAACTCGCACCGTGAAGCGGTGCCCTTCGGCGAGCAGCTCCCCATCGGCCACGAAGGCGTCTGGCCGTCCAGTCTCGATCGTCGCCTCGGTGGCGCGGACAGAAACAAGCACGCCTTCCGGAATCGGCGCACCGGCGCTCAAGCGCGCGAAGTTGAGCATTAACGAATGTCTTGGTCTGGACGGCACGAGGCAGATCTCGAGCACGCCGTCGGCCGGATTCGCGTCGACCGGCAGCACGAGTCCGCCGCCTAACGTGCGATGATTGGTGACGAACGCTGCTGAGGCAGCGGTCTCCATGCGTCGACACTCCCCAGTCTCCGGATCGCGATACGCGACGCCTACCATGTCGTCGAGCCGCCAACGGCTGAGCAGCGCCGCCGTCGCCGAGAATCGATAGACCTGACCGCCGAGCAGGTCGGCGAGCCGCCGCGCGGAGGGTGACCGCTGCTTGAAGCGCGTGACGGCGAGCGCCGCGCGCGACACGAGCGCCAGTCCGCCGACGCCGCAGAACACGCGGCCGCCAATCTCGACGAGATCGATCGAACGAGCCTCGCTCTCCACGATCCGCCGTGCCGCGGCCGGAATTGATCCCGGCAGACCGTACTCTCGCGCCAGGTCGTTCGCGCTGCCAAGGGGCAATACGCCGAGCGCGGTATGCGTGCCGGCCAACCCCTGCGCCACCGCGTTGACCGTTCCGTCGCCGCCGGCGGCAACGACGACCACGTAGCCTCCGGCGCTCGCCTCGCAAGCGAGACGCGTCGTATCGGCGGCATCGCGAGGCTCGACGAGCTCCGAAGCATAACGACGCGCCAACTCCGCTATGACCGGCTCGCGCCACGCCCGCGCGCCGGCGAGACGCGCGCGGGGATTGATGAGGATCAGCGCACGATCGCGCCGGTCGGTAGCCGCCATGGCGCCACCAACCTATCGGGCGAGCGCTCTCGGTCCTAGATCCAAAATCTATTGATAGAAAATGTGAAGCCCCGCAGTACCGGCACGCCGATAACTGCGGGGCTTCTCTCGCTGGCGGGATTCGATCGTTCGATTCGACGCCACGGCGTACGTGGCCTGATCGACTTCCCTTACCCTTGTCGTACGGTCCCGACTCAGGTGCCCTTGTACGGAGAGCGAATCAGTTGTGTCCAGCGACCTCACAACTATCTCGGCCAGTGCCGAATTACCGCCGAGCTGTCCTCGGATGGCGTCCCACCGAAGACCGTCACGTCCGAGTATTGACCGATCTCCCGAACGCGTCGCCAATGTGTGAGCACTTCACGACTGCGTCAATCGGGAACGTTTCCCGAAAGTAGCGAACTGGTGATTGATGGTCGGAGGTTCGGAAAGGAAATGCCGGCGAGCAAAGCTCGCCGGCATTTCCGAACGACCAGTCACCAGCAACTAGCCGCCAATCACGCGTTCCTGTCCGTGCACGCCGCGGAAGAGCATGTCTTGCTGTGCAGACGGAGTTACTGGATCCACGAGCGGCGTCATCACCGGCGTGGTTACCGCGCCATACTTTTGCGACCCCGCGCGAAGGTTATTGAGTGTCGTGATCCACGTTGCGCTTCCGGCCTTGAGCTGCGCCTCGGCCTCGATGAGCCGCGCCTCAATGCCCGTTGCGACCGGCACGATTGCATCGGTGGTCGGATACTGATTGATGAGCGGCGTCAGCGTCCCGTCCTGGCCGCGTCCGAGCTTCGTGCCATCCACGAGTACGCGCGGATCCTTCGACGAAACAAAGTCGAGGCCGTTCGTGCCTTCCTTATCCGAGGCGCCGAAGTTTTTCGTGGCATTCATCCAATCGTAGATCGCGTTCACGAGGCCGGTCGTGAGCTTCGAGAACTGTGCGTTGTACACGAAGCTCGTCGGCACGGTGCCCGTAATCGCGGCGGCGCCGGCGTAGTCGCCGACGTCAACGAGCGTGCGCGCCTTGCCGACCATCGCCAAGTATGCCGTGCTCGAGCCCGCCGCGGCAAGCGAGAGAGCGCTGTCAAATTGCGCCTTCGCCCGGTTGTACATGTCGACGGTCGAAAGCGTGACTGTATGGATGTTCGACTGCTCGACGCCATCCCAGAACGGCACGCCGCTGCAGTAGTCCTCGGCCACGATCGTGAAGACGAGCCCCTCCTGCGCGTGCAGCTCCGCGAGTTGATCGTTGAGACCCGACGCCGGCGGGAACTTGGTCAGGAGATTGATCGCGCGGACAAGTCGCGTGTACGTGTTCCCGACCTGCGTCCACGTATCGATCGGGAAGGTGTTCGGGTTGATGTTGCGGTTGTCCATGTGCTCGGTGCCAGCGCGAGCGGAGAAGATCTCGTCGCCGAGCATACCGCCGCTGAGGTTAAGGCCGAGCGGGGAACTGCCGCCGAGGTCACCGCCGATGAAGCGCGCGAAGTTACCGATCGCGCTGACCCGAAAAGTCTGCGCGCCGGCGACGCTTTGCGCTTTGTCCGGCGTGATGATGTCGGGCGTGTTCACGCCAAGTAGCTCATCGTGCGTGCAAGCGCCGACGACGACGGTGCAGGCGAGCGTCGCCGCGCCCGCCGCACACATCAGAGTTGAGCGAATGTTCATAGATGCTCTCGTCCAGAGTGAGATGAAGGTGGGCGAGCTCAGAAGTTCAGGTTGACGCGGGTGATCCAGTAGCGGATAACCGGCGGAGTACCGAGGTCGTCGTTGCCGCCGCCCGTATTGTTGACGGAGCGGTTGGCCTCGGGGTCGATCCCCGGATACTTCGTCCAGAGCACGCCCAGGTTGCGGCCGCTGAAGACGAGTTGAGCGCCCTTCGCGCGAGCATACCGCTGCACGAAACGCTCGGGAATGCGATAGGACAGCGACAGCTCGCGGAGGCGAATGAAATCGTTGGGCTTGAAGATCCCCCAGCGCGTGTTGCCTAACGCTGCGGTCCCGGCCGCAACAGCCGCAGCCTGATCGCCAAGGCCCCAGTACGGCACGTTCACTTCGGGCGCGTTCCCGGCGGACACAGCGCGGTTCGAGCCGATGGTGTACGAGTTCCAGAACTTGCCGCGATAGTCGAAGAGCGTGTTGAAGCTCAACGCGCCGTTGAACAGGCCGAAAGTGTTCGATAGGCCTGCTTCGTACTCCGGCAGTGTCGAGCCTCGGTAGGCGTCTGCCGACGCGAGCGTAATCTCCGAGGGAACGATGATGCCATCGTTGTTCGCGTCGTTGTAGGTGTACGGCCGGTCCCACAGCCCGTTCAAGGGATAACCGACTACCTGCCGCAAGCCCTGCGGTTTGGCAAGCTGCACGGTGCCGATGTCGACGAGCTTGTTCTTGATGTGCGAGCCGTTGGCATGGAGGTTCCACGTCAGCGCCCGCATGTTGAGAAGTTGCGCATCGAGCGCCAGCTCCACACCGCGGTTCATCACTTTGGCGATGTTCACCCACTGATTGCCGCCGACTCCGAACGACGGCGGCAACGGCTGGTTGAAGAGTTGACCGCGGCTGATCTTGTTGAAGAGCGTGAACTCGAGGTTGATTCGATCGTCAAGCAGACCCGCGTCGAATCCGCCTTCGTACTCGGTGGTGATCTCCGGCTTGAGGTTTGGGTTGCCGATCGCACTGATCAGGAGCCCGGGAATTTCCTGCGCCCCGATGGGGTAAGTCTGCGCGACAAGGAACTGCAGCGCCGCCGTGGAGCTCGGCTGCAAACCAGCCTGTCCGACGGAAGTGCGGAGGCGCAGCTTATCGAGCACCATCAGCTTCGGGAACCACGACTCCTCGGAGATGACGTAGGACGCGTTAGCGCTCGGGTAAACCGTCGTGCCAACCTGGCGGCCGAACGCCGAGTTCTGATCGGTACGGGCGCTGAGCGTGAGGTAAAGCCGATCGAGATAGCTAAGCTGCTCGGAGAGAAAAGCACCGTAGGTCTTGTTCTCATCCGTGAATTCGGACGCCAGCCGCTGCTGCGCAGCGTTAGGCGTTGAGGCGCCGAGCGCCAGACCGTACCCCTCGCCGAAGAGACGATAGGTTCCCGTCTTGAACCACTGCAAGCCGACCGTCGACTGCGAGTTGAAGTCCGTGAAGAGCCGCCGCGTCACCGCGCCACGGAAGGTCGCTGTGTACTGCAGCGTGTTGGTGCGGTTGATGTCCTTGCCCGAGAATCCCTGCGATGCCGTCGGACCCCACGCCGCGCCGTTCACCGTGCCTTCACCGGGCAGCTGGATCTGGTAGTTGTTCGCGTTGCCGTTGTCGATTCCACCCTCGGCGGTGAGTTGCAGCCAGGTGATCGGCGACCAGTTGAACGAGCCGCTCCCGGTGAAGCGCTCCAGCGTCAGGCGCTGGTTCACCGAGTAGATGTCGCCCACGAACTCACGCGCCGTGCCGTTCGTCACCGTTTTGTAGCCGGGCGCCGAGAACAGTTGATTGGAGAGACCGGCGAAGAAGGTGCCGTCGAACGGCGTTGTCAGGTCGCGGTCGGCGTAGCTCGTCGAGATGTCGAGGTTCGCGTTCCGACCGATCGGGAAGTTGAACGAGCCGCGGAGCGAGGTGTTCTTGAGGCGGTTCGGCCGGATCTGATCCTGACGCGGCGCCAAACCGCGGGCGGTCGTGATGCGATCGACCTCGGGCCCCGGCATCTTGTACGGGCCCGTCTCATCCTCGCGGTCGATGCTCATGAAGTACTTGACGATGTCGTTCCCGCCGGAGACCTGAAGGCCGCCCTCGCCGCGTGGGCCGTTCGCATACGGATCCGACATCGCGGCCGTCCAGGGATTGTAGCTCGTTAGGCTGTCGATCTTGCACTGGCTGAGCGCACTCGCCGCGACCGTGCAGTGAATCGCCGTCGTGCCCAGCACACCGCCGGCGCCGATGTTCCGGCCCCAGCTCCAGTAGTTCGCCGGGTACTTGCCGCTCGGCATCGACGTGATCCCGCCTTCGCCGAAGCCTGACCAGCGTGGCGCGCTCGCCGCGCCTCGCTTTGTCTTGATCACGATGACCCCGTTCGCCGCCGCCGTGCCGTACAATGCTGCCGCCGAGGGACCCTTGATGATGTCGACGGACTCGATGTCGTCCGGGTTGACCTGGAAGCGATTGATGCGAACGCCGGCGCTGGTATTACCGGGCTCGTTACCGTTGTCGTAGCGAATGCCGTCGACGACGATCAATGGCTCGTTCGACAGTGAGAGCGAGCTCGTGCCACGGATGCGGATCGACGAGGACGAGCCGACCACGCCCTGCCCCTGAATGACCTGTACGCCGGCGGTGCGCGCCTGCAGCAGCTCGTTCACGCTCGTCACCGGCGCGGTCTGCACGACCGAGTCCGCCTTCACGGTGGCGACGACGTTGCCCATCTCGCGGCGCGACTGCTCGCCGGTGGCTGTCGTCACGACTTCCTCGAGTCGAGCGACGGCGCGGTCGAGACTGAAGTTCACCGCCGACTGACTGTTGTCGGTCACGACCGCGACTTGGTTCCGCGGCTGGTAGCCAATGCGTGCGGCGCGCACGGTGACCTGCCCGGCGGCTACACCCGTAATGGTGAACACACCGTCGTTATTGGTCAAAGCGCCAAGCGATGTGCCAACGACGGTGACCTGCGCGGCGACAATGGGTTGACCGCTCTCCTTGTCTACGACGCGGCCACGGAGGCTCCCAACGGGAACAGGAGCCATACGAGTCGGCGTCGACACGAAGCGGATCGCGGTTGGGGTGCGTGCGGCGTAGAGCGACGCCGGCACGAGCTGAAGGGCGAACAGCGCCAGTGCGACTGTTCGCCGGGGGACCTGAAACATCCGGTACCTCCG